>JAYTOQ010000062.1:0-4660 GCA_043747665.1 Polyangiaceae bacterium
CGTATGCACGATGCGGCGGCGATCTGGAAGGACCTCCGCAAGGAGACGAAGGACGCCTCGGGCGACCTGCACTTCGACCTCCGGAGCGTCCAAGCCGCGGACGGCGGCATCATGGCGCTGCTCGTCGAGCTGCGGACCGAGCTCGCCGCGCGCGGCGTGAAGGCGGAGCTGGTCGGCGCCAACGAGCGCGTCGAGACCATCGTCAACCTCTATTCAGGCCACGACGGCGTCGCCAAGAAGAAGAAGCGCAAGCCCGAAGGCACGATCGAGCAGGTCGGCCGCGGAACAGTCGAATTCGGTCAGGAGGCCAAGGGCATCCTCGACTTCTTCGGCAGCATGGTCCTCGCCGGAATCACCCTCATCCGTCACCCGCGCGCAGGTCATTGGAAAGAGGTGGCGCCGCTGATGGAGAAGACCGGCGCCGACGCCGTCCCCATCGTCATCCTCATCAACTTCCTCGTCGGCTTCGTCATGGCGTTCCAGTCGGCGAAGCAGCTCAAGATGTTCGGCGCGAACATCTACGTCGCCGACCTCGTGGGCATCTCGCTGACGCGCGAGCTCGCGCCGCTGATGACCGCGATCATCGTGTGTGGCCGCTCCGGCGCTGCGTTCGCCGCCGAGATCGGCTCGATGAAGGTGAACGAGGAGGTGGACGCCCTCCGCACCCTCGGCCTCACCCCCTTCGGCTGGCTCGTCGTGCCGCGCATCGTCGCGCTGATGCTCGTGATGCCGTTCCTCACGCTGCTCGCGGACTTCATCGGCATCACGGGCGGTCTGATGGTCGGCATCACCGACCTCGATCTCACGACCCAGGGCTACATCATCGAGACCCTGAAGTCGGTGCACGTCGCGGACGTCCTCTCCGGCGTCGTGAAGAGCATGGTGTTTTCGATCGCCATCGCGCTCATCGCTTGCCAGCAGGGCTTCGCAGCCTCCGGCGGCGCCGAGGGTGTCGGCAAGCGCACCACCTCCACCGTCGTCACCTCGCTCTTCGCGCTCGTCCTCATCGATGCGCTCTTCACCGTCATCTTCCGGGTCTTCAACATCTGATGGCTGGCACCGCCCGAATCCAACCGCTCGTCCGCCCCCATGCTTCGGCGCAGCAGCGCTCGAGCCTCGTCCGGGTCAATCGCGCGATGCCGAGGCGCAGCCGCGCCAAGGCCGAGAAGCCGATCATCAAGGTCGAGGACCTCACCATCGGGTGGGGCGACGTGATCCTCCAGGAGCACCTGACCTTCGAGGTCCGCCGCGGCGACGTCTTCGCGATCCTCGGCGGCAGCGGCTGCGGAAAGTCGACGTTGCTCCGCTTCCTCATCGGGCTCGAGGAGCCGATCCAGGGCGAGATCGACGTCGCCGGTCGCGGCCTCCCCGACCTCGAAGCGGGCCTCCCGCCGTTCGGCGTCATGTTCCAGGCCGGTGCGCTCTTCGGCTCGCTGACCGTCGGCGAGAACGTCGCTCTGCCGCTCGAGGAGTGGACCGATCTCCCCGACGACGCGGTCGCGGCCATCGCGCGCGCGAAGCTGAAGCTCGTCGGCCTCGACGGCGCCGCCGACAAGCTGCCCGCGGAGCTCTCCGGCGGCATGAAGAAGCGCGCCGCCATCGCGCGCGCGCTCGCTCTCGAGCCCGAGCTCGTGTTCCTCGACGAGCCCTCCGCCGGCCTCGATCCGGTGATGGCCGCCGATCTCGATGAGCTCATCGTCACGCTCTCCAAGACCCTCGGCCTCACCGTCGTCGTGGTGACGCACGAGCTCGCCAGCATTTTCCGCATCGCGGATCGCTGCGTGATGCTCTCCAAGGAAGACAAGACGATCATCGCCGCGGGTGATCCGCGGGAGCTGAAAGACAGCGCCGACAAGCGCGTGAGCGACTTCTTCAACCGTAAGCCCAAGGACGCCTGACATGGCCGCCCCCACCAATCATTACAAGCTCGGTCTCTTCGTCCTCATGGGCTTCGGTCTCGCGATCGCGGCCGCCGTCCTGCTGGGCGTCGCGAGCACGCGGAAGCAGACCGTGAAGTACCACTCGTACTTCAACGAGTCGGTGCAGGGCCTCGACCTCGGGTCGCCGGTGAAGTTCCGCGGCGTGAGCATCGGCAACGTCTCCGCCATCGAGATCGCACCCGACCATCGCATGGTCGACGTCGTCAGCGAGCTCGACACTGCCGACATCAAGCGCATGGGCCTCACCGAGGAGGGCAAGGGCAAGCCCGGCCACGAGAGGTTCGCGATCCCGCCCGATCTCCGCGCGCAGCTCGGCTCGCAGGGCATCACCGGCGTGAAGTTCATCGCCATCGACTTCTTCGACGTGAAGAGCAACCCGCCGCCGGAGCTGCCGTTCACGGCACCCGCCGATCACTACATCCCGGCCGCTCCGTCGATGATGAAGAACCTCGAGGACACCATCACGAAGGCGATGGATCGCCTCCCCGAGATGGTCGACGCCGTCGTCATGATCATGGGCCGCGTCGATCGCATGCTCGCCGTTCTCGAAAAGGAGAACATCGCCGGCAAGGCCACCTCCACGCTCGGTCATGCCGACGAGGTCATGCTGACGCTGCAGTCGACGCTCACGCGCATCGACAAGCAGGACCTCGGCGGCAAGGCGGCCGGCACCATCACCGACCTCAACAAGGCGGTGAACAAGATGAACGCCGTCCTCGAGCGCCTCGACGGAGACAAGGGACTCCTCGCGAGCATCAAGGGCGCGAGCGATTCCTTCGGTGAAATGGGCAAAAACGGGCGCGGGACGCAGCGCGACCTCGAGGCGACGCTGCGCGACGTGAGCGAGGCCGCCGAGGCCATTCGCACGCTCGCCGAGTCGCTCGATCGTGACCCCGACATGCTGATCAAGGGCAAGACCAAGGTGAAGGCGTCCAAATGAAGTTTCTCAGTCTCACTCCACTTGCTCTCGGCGCGTTCATCCTCGTCGCGGCAAGCACCGGCTGCGCGCTGACCTCGAAGGCCGACATCGTCGAGATCCGCTACTTCAGCCCGGAGCAGGTCAAGCCGCGCCTCACGGGCGGCGATGCGTCGACCGCCCCCGCCGCTCCCGCGCCCAACGACGCCCTCGAGGTCCGGCTCGGCCGCGTGTCGTCGGGCTCGAACCTGCGCGAGCGCATCGCCTTTCGCGATGCAGCCTTCGAGCTCGGTTACTACGAGGACTGGCGATGGACAGAGCGTCCGGAGACCTTCGTCCGCCGAGAGCTCGGTCGCTCGCTCTACGAAGAGCACGGCATGCATCGGATG
The DNA here is from genome assembly GCA_043747665.1 of Polyangiaceae bacterium. Taxonomy (GTDB): domain Bacteria; phylum Myxococcota_A; class Polyangia; order Polyangiales; family Polyangiaceae; genus Labilithrix. Next base: position 3,246 of record JAYTOQ010000062.1, read on the forward strand.
TTCAACGGCTCGGCGCCCACCGTCGACATCGAGGTCATTGCCTTCGATGATCTCCGCCTCAAAACGGGCCGCGCCGCGCGCGTGCAGCTGAAGGCCATCCTCTCCGACGACAGCGGCGTTCTGTGGGAAGACACGCTCACCGTGGACCGACCCGTCGGGGTGGAGAAGCCGAAGATCGAGGACGTCGTCGCGGCGATGGCCACCGCGCTCGACACTGCCGCCGATCAGGTGACGATGAAGGTGCAAGCTGCGCTCGTCGCGCGCCGTGCGAGCGCCGCCTCGGCCGCCGCCGCGTCTGCGACGCCGCCGACGACCACCACCACGACCAGCATCCAGGCAACGACCACCACCACGAAGAAGTAGGCCACCTATCGTCGCAGTGGGGGTAACACACGGCCACACGGGCATCTCATGCCGTGGCGTTGTGCCCTGTAGCCTCGGGCGTGGCATTCGTGCGCACCGGATCAAGCTCGCGGATGGCGCTCTCCACGTCGGTTGCGGACGAGCTGACCTCGCCACCGATGTTTACGGGCGGTCGAAGACGCTGGCCGCGGCATCTTGCCGCTGGTGCGCGCTGGTACGGCCCGTGCTCGAAGGGCAAGCGCGCGACGGTCACGCGGCCGTGCTCGCCTGGAGAGCATCGTGGCACTACGAACGTCGGCTGGAGGTTTCATGGCTTCACGGGGTCGCGATGAAGAGCGTCAGCCGCCGACGAGCGCGTCGCGCTTGCTCGCGCAGACGCCGTCGAGCGTGCCGCCGCCCGTCTCGGGCGCGGCCAGCCTCGCGCCTTCATCCGAGGAGTATCCGCTCGGCGTCGCCGTGGAGACGCCGTCGGGCGCCCTTGCCGCGACCGTCGCCGAGTGGATGCCGGTCGGCGCGACGCGCTCGGAGCGCCGTGGCTTCAGTGGCCCGGTCGGAGGGAATGGCGCCGGCGAGCGCCTTTCTGCGGATCCGCTCGCGGCGGTCGGCCTGCATGAAGGCGCGCTCGTCGATCGCACCTATCGCGTCGAGCGGGCGCTCGGCGTCGGCGGCATGGGCTCGGTGGCCCTCGCCACGGACGAGCGGCTCGATCGCAAGGTCGCCATCAAGTTCATCAAGCCGGAGCTCTTCGCGTTCCCGGAGATGCGCACGTTCTTCCACAACGAGGCCCGCGCGATGGCGCGCGTCGGCCACCGCAACGTGCTGTCGGTCTACGCGTTCGGCGAGCACGAAGGCACGCCGTACTTCGTGATGGAGTACGTCGACGGCAAGACCGTCGACCAGTGGCTGCGGGCGCGTCCCGCCGGCACGTTCCCCGATCTCGGCGAAGCGGTGCGCATCCTCGAGCAGGCCTGCCTGGGCGTCGAGGCCATCCATGCGACGAGCACGGTGCATCGCGATCTGAAGCCGTCGAACCTCCTCATCGATCAGTCCTT
>JAYTOQ010000063.1:0-12860 GCA_043747665.1 Polyangiaceae bacterium
GTGGTCACGTGCTGTTCTTGACACGTGGATGACGCCGCTCTCCGAGCAAGATTGCAGGCCGGCCTGGCCGCATTCGATGGGCTGATCGTCGCCATCCTCTTGGGCTCGAGGTCTCGAGGCAACGCGCGGCCGAGCTGGGATGCTACGTCGGCGTCTTGAAGAGCGGCGAAGAAAGATAGCGATCGCCGCGATCGCAGATGATGCACACGATCGTGCCGTCTCTGCCGGCAGCGTCGAGCTCGCAGCACATCGTGCGTGCCGCCCAGACGGCGCCGCCCGCGCTCGTTCCGCAGAACAGCCCTTCGCTCTTCGCGAGAGCGCGCGTCGTGACCTCGGCGTCGCTCTGCGCGACGTCGACGATGCGATCGACGCGGTGGGCTTCGTAGATCTTCGGCAAGTACGCGGGCTGCCAGCGGCGGATGCCGGGGATGCTCGAGCCTTCGGTGGGCTGACACCCGACGATGACGACGTCGGCGCGCTGCTCCTTGAGGAAGCGCGAGACGCCCATGATGGTCCCGGTGGTGCCCATCGCGCTGACGAAGTGCGTGACCGCGTGCGCGGTGTCCTTCCAGATCTCGGGGCCGGTCGTCTCGTAGTGGGCGCGCCAGTTGTCGGGGTTGCTGAACTGGTCGAGCATCAGGTAACCGCCGCCCGCCACCTTCTCGCGCGCGAGATCGATGGCGCCCTCGATGCTCCTCGCAGCGGGCGTGAGGATCACCGCGGCTCCGAAGGCACGCATCACGTCGACGCGCTCGGCGGTGGCGTTCTCGGGCATGACGAGCTCGATGGGGTAGCCACGTGCGGCGGCGATCATGGCGAGCGCGATGCCGGTGTTGCCGCTGGTCGGCTCGATGAGCCGCATGCCCGGCCGCAGCGTGCCGCGCTCCTCGGCGCGGAGGATCATCGAGCGCGCCGGTCGGTCCTTCACGCTCCCGGCTGGGTTATTTCCCTCGAGCTTCCCAAAAAGGCGGATCCCGGGGCGTTTCACGCCGGTCGCCAGCTCGATCATCGGCGTGTTGCCGACCGCCTCCACGAGCTTCATGCGCTCATCGTAGCTCGTCACGGTAGAATGGTAAGGATGCGAACCCAGCCCAAACGCTTTCGCGAGCTGGAAGAAGCGATCGATGCCGTCCACGCGAGCTACGAGGGCAAGCTCGAGATCGACAACCTCGAGAGCTCGGCCCTCCCCAACAAGCGCGCCGTCGTCGACGCCTTCGAGCGCCTGAAGCATGCACTCTTCATGGGGTTCTACAGCACGCGCTCCCTGACGAAGGAGAACCTCCGGCACGGTCTCGCGGAGCACCTCTACGCGGCGTATATCGTGCTGGTCGAGCAGATCGATCGCGCGCTCACCTACGATCACTGGATGGGGCGCACCGATCGCGTCCTGCCCGCGGGCTCCGGCGAGGCCGTCGTGCTCGCGCTCTTCAAGGACATTCCCGACCTCCGCCGACTCATCAACGCCGACATGAAGGCCGCCTACGACGGCGACCCCGCGGCGAAGAACGTCGAGGAGATCGTCTTCTCGTATCCGTCGCTCGAGGCCATCGTCGCGTACCGGATCGCAAATCGCCTCTACCGCGCGGGCGTCCCGATGATCCCGCGGATCATCACCGAGCATGCGCACTCGCGCACCGGCGTCGACATCAACCCCGGCGCCACCATCGGCGCGCGCTTCTTCATCGACCACGGCACCGGCGTGGTCATCGGGGAAACCACGGTCATCGGCGACGACGTGAAGATCTACCAGGGCGTCACTCTCGGTGCGCTCAGCGTCGCGAACCGCGACGAGGGCGGCAAGCGCCATCCCACGCTCGAGGACGACGTCACCATCTACGCCGGCGCCACCATCCTCGGCGGGCAGACGGTCATCGGCAAGGGCGCGGTCATCGGAGGCAACGTGTGGCTCACCAAGTCGGTCCCTCCTGGCTCGCGCGTATTCGGAAAAGCCCGCGAGCCCGAGGACGAGTAGCGCCGCGGAGCACGCGGCCCATCACGTCGGGCGGAACGAACTCGTAGAAGCGCGCGATCTCGGATCGTCCGTCGGAGCCGAGGATGATGACCGTGGGATCGCCGATGACCTTGAAACGTTCCTGCATCGCGCGGGTGTACGGATCCTCGTCGTCCGTTGCGTCGACGGCGATCGCGACGAAGTTGCGTCCGAGAAGGAGCCTGATCTCGGGGTCGGACCAGGTCTGGTGCTCGAGCTCCTTCGCGGCCACGTCCCACGATGCGCCGAAATAGAGGACGATCGGCCAGTTCTCGGCCTCGGCCCGCGCGAAGCCCACCGCCGGATCTCGCTCCCACGTGAACGGGACGTCGACGAGGGTCTTTCGGCAGCCCATCGATGCGGCGCCGAGCGCAACGGCGACCACCACCGCGAGGGCCGATGCGCAGCGTCGCATCTCGCTTCTACCGCCGGACGGCCGCGTTTGTTCCCGTTGCAGTAACGTGTACGGCCATGCGTCGCCTGACTACGGCCGACTACCGGCGCATGCCCTGGCGCAACGGCGGTGGCACCACCACCGAGCTCGTGATCGGGCCCCCAAGCGCCGCGCTATCCGCCGCGGATGCTGCCGCGGATGCCGCCGCGGATGCCGGCGAGCGGTTCCTCTATCGCGTGAGCATCGCCGATGTCGCAAGCGACGGGCCCTTCTCGCGGTTTCCGGGCTATGACCGGCACATCATGCTCCTCGACGGCGCCGGGATGACCCTCGACTGCGGACCGCACGGCCGCATCAACCTGCGCGCGCCGTTCGAGCCTCGGGCGTTCTCCGGTGACTGGGACGTCGCCGGTGCGCTCGTGGACGGCGCCGTACGCGATTTCAATCTCATGGTGGATCGGGGTCGAGCCACATCGTCGCTCGAGGTGGAGCGGCTCGAAGGGCCACGCTCCTTCGCCTGCGCTGCTCACGAAACATGTATCGTGCACGTGATTGAGGGCGGCCTCGACGGTGGCGCTCAGGGCGACAGCCTGGTCGCCAGCGCGCCGTTCCAGCTCGTACCCCAGACCATCACGCGCGTCGTGATCGCCCGCATCGCTCTCTTGCCATGACGCTCCCCACGCTCAGCCCGCACGAGATCGCGCTCCTCCGCGAGGTCCGCGTGTCCGACGAGGATCACGGTGGCCTCCACGGCGCCGAGCTCGCCAGCGACGAGTACGACGCGATGAAGCGCCTGTGCGAGCTCGAGCTCGTGGAGGCGATGGGCGAGTATGGCGAAGCGCCGGACGGCGAGGAAGACGAGCGCGAGGCAGGCGCGACCTCCGTGGTCTATCGCGTCACGCATCGCGGCGTGCTGCTCCTCGCCGACCATCCGTTTCCGCACCACGAGTGAGCAGCGCGGGCGTCCTTCCGCGCTTCAGCGCGCTCGAAAGAGCTTTCGCACCGGCTCGCGGCGAAAGCATCCCACCGTGTGATCGTTGACGAGCCCGGTCGCCTGCATCCACGCGTAGACGATGACCGGACCGACGAACTTGAAGCCGCGCTTCTTCAGCGCCTTCGACATCTCCTCGGAGACAGCCGTCTTGGTCGGTACCGGCCCCGAGAGTAGCAGCGGCTTGCCGCCTACCGCGGTCCACGCGAACGTCGAGAAGTCCTCGCCGGCCTCCTGCATCGCGAGATAGGCGCGCGCGTTGCCTATGGTCGCCTCGATCTTGGCGCGCGCGCGCACGATGTCGGCGTCCTGCATGAGCCGATCGACGTCGCGCTTGCCGAGCTTCGCCACCACTTCGGGATCGAAGCCGCGGAAAGCCTTTCGGAACGCGTCGCGCTTGCGCAGGATGATGAGCCACGAGAGGCCGGCCTGGAAGCCATCGAGCACGAGCTTCTCCCAGAGCGCGCGACCATCGCGCTCGGGAACGCCCCATTCTTCGTCGTGATACGCGCCAAGGAGCGGGTCGCTCTCAGCCCAGCCGCAGCGCTTCATCGCGACAGCCTACGAGCAGAGTGCGAGACCGTCGCGCTCCATCATCGCCCCGAGGTGTTTGCGTGCATTATGCAAGCGATACCAAACGGTCCCCGGCGGAACGCCGACGATGTCGGCGATCTGCGCTTGGTCCAGGCCCTCCACGGCGAAGAGCGAGAGCACGACGCGGTGCTCCTCCGGCAGGCGCGCGAGCTATCGTCCTCGCAAAGCTGGGAGACGCGGGCGGCCGGCGCACCTTCCTGGCGACGAAGGTGTGGACCCGCGGCCGGACGCAGGGCATCGAGGAGATGAACCGCTCCTTCGCGCGCATGCGCACCGAGCGCATGGACCTCATGCAGATTCACAATCTCCTCGACTGGCAAGCTCACTTGCCGGTTCTTCGAGATTCCGTTGGCGCGTGAAGACCACGTCCGTCGGCGAGAAGATCCGCGCCGCGCTGCCTGACGTGAAGGCTGGCGCGGACCTCGAGAAGATCGTGCGCGAGTGGCTGAGCGCCGACGCGGACTTCAATGTCTGGTTCCTCGAGACCACCAAGGGCGCGCTCGACGACGCCACGCTGATGGCGCTGCTCTCCAGCTACGGCGACGACCAGGACGCCATCGCCGGCGCGTGGGACGACTTCGAGCGTACGCGCGACGAAGCCGCGCTGACCGAGGTCCTCGCGGCTTCGACGAAGGCGATGGCGGCGCTGAAACTGAAGTAGTGCTCAGCGGCGATCGGCTCGCGGACTCAGTTCTTCGTCTGGCAGGGCATGACGCACTTCTGCTCGGCGACGCAATCCGCGCTGGCGGTGCACGCGGCGCTCACCGACGCCTGGCATGCGCCACCGGCGCCGATGGACCCCTGGAGGCACGTGTTGCACGCCGCGTTGGGCTGAGCCGGAGTCGCCGCGCAGAACGTGCTCGCACATTCCGTCATACAGGCGGGCGTTCCGCTGTCGGCTCCGGTCCCCTTGCACGCGCAGGCCTCGACGGAGTCCTGGATGGCCTTGGCGCCCGCCGGGTGATTCTTGATGCAGCACGAGCCGCACGCCTGCCTCGTCGTCTCGGCGGCGCATGCCTCGTCGCCCGTGGGCGTGACGCTCGAGTCGGTGTCGACTGGCGTCGAGGAGTCCTTGCCGCCGCCCGTGCCCGTCTCCTTGCCGGTGCCGGCTTCGCTCAGCGACGTGCCGCCCTCGGGCGGGTCGTTGGCGATCGTCGTCGTGGTGGAGGAGCATGCTCCGACGAGGCCCGCGAGAGCGACCACCGAAGAGAGTCCGAAGAAGAGTGCGCTACGGTTCATGGAGACCGTTTCGCATTTGTCGGGTGGGGCGGCAAGCGCAAGCCATGTCTCACGAACGTCGCTAGAGGCGCGTGCACGCCGGCAACGGGTCTGCGCATGGGCGCGCGGTCGACACCACGTACGTCGTTCCGTCCGCTCGTACGCGATCACTACACACCGCGCATGCGCGGCCGAGCGACCAGCGCTCCGTGAACGAGCCCGCCCACTCGCTCTCGCCGATGACGAGGAGGTCGCGGCCGCCCGGCTCGAGCGTGACCTTGCTCACGACCGCCGAAGGGAACGAGTCCGGCGTCGGCCAGTAGAGGCCGTCCTTCGTCACCACCCGCCCGCCGCCTGCCGCTGCCCTCCAGTCGCCGCAAGAATTAATGCCGCTCGACACGCACGACTCGCGACGCAGCGCGAAGGTGCCGTCGTCGCGGACCTCGAGGCTCGTCGCGTCCGCGGCGCCGGGCAGGTGATAGACGCCCGACACGCGCGACGTGGTGCTGGTCTTCCCGCACGCCGCGACGAGGAGCGCCGCCACCGCCACTGCCGAAACCGCGCGCGCCATGCTGGATCCCATCACGAGTGGGACGCCCGACCGGTGCCGCTTGTTCCCCGCGTCGGGCGCTCAGCGGTCAGTTCTTCTTCTTGAGCGGCGGAAATCCGCTCCACACGGCGCTGTACTCGCACGCAGGGCTCCACATCAGCCACCCCACGCCGCCCGTGGACTCGGCGCTCTTCGCCTCGGCGACGACGTACGCCGGGCCGTAGTTCGCGGAGCGCAGCGGGAATGCCTGCAGCCACGTGCGAAAGATGGTCGCCGCGCCGGTCGGCTTCAGCTGCTTCACGGCCGCGATGTTGCCGATGCCCACCACCTCGGGATGCTCACCAGGCTCGGGGAAGCCCATGTAGCCCTTGCTGTAGTGCGAGGGGTACGACATGAGGCTGATCGCGTCGGCCTCGGGCGCGACGGTCGGGATGTGCTGCCCGAGGTAAAGGATGTCATTCGCGTCGCCGGTCGCCGCGACGCCGAAGAAGTCGAGCGAGAGCGCGGCGCCCGCCGATGACGTCACCTCGTGCACGCGCTTCACGAAGTCGCGGATGATGGCCGGGCGCTCTTCCTTCGGCGGCAAGACCGCCACCTTCGAGCTGAGGTGTACGGGGAAGCGCACGTAATCGAGCTGGATCTCGTCGGCGCCGGCGTCGACGCCTTCCTTGGCGAGTGCGATGGCGTAGTCCTGCGCCTCGACGTTGGTGGGGTCGAGCCAGTCGACGTGGATCGGCTTGCCGGTAGGCGCGAACCTGATCGAGAGCCGCGCGTCCTTGGCGTGCTTGTCGGTCCACGGATCGTGGAAGCACGGGACGCGCAGGATGATGCGGACGCCACGCCAGTGAGCGAAGCGGATGGCGCGCGCGAGATCCGGGATGTGCAAGCGAATCGCGCCGGTCTCGGCGACGAGCGGGACCTTCGACGGGTAGTTGACGTAGCCGTCGTAATCCTTCTGATCGAGGACCACCGCGTTGAGGCCGCGCTCCTGGAGCTTGTCGAGCGTCTCGACCCACTTGATGCCGGCGTAGGGGCCGCTGATGAAGACGCCGCGGAGCGCCTTGTCCTCGGGCCAGCCGAGTCGTTCTTCCTTCGGGTCGTCACGCAGCACGCGCGTGACGAGGCCCGGGATCTCGACGCTGTGCCCGACGATGGCGCCCGACGGGTTCTTCTTCCCGATGGCGTTCGCGAGCTCGCCCGCCGTGTAGAGCTCGCTGATCGACAGGTACGCGGCGGCGATGGACGTGAACGTCTCGCCGGAAGCGACCGTGTGCATCACCTTGGGCGGGCTGTCCGACGACAGGGCGCCACCCTTCGGGAGATGCGTCCGGAAGAACTCCGCGAGCTCGGCGGGCGGCGACGGGATGCTCACGTCGTATTTGCCGGGCTGACTCGGGTTGCTGGACCTGACGACGCCGGGCTTCTCCGCCGGCGCGCCCGCATCGGCGGCACCCGCGGAGGACGAGGCGCTCGCCGTGACGAGGGAGGTTCGGGGGGTGGGTGGCTCGAGCGCCGCGTCGTGACCGGCGGCCGGCGTGCCGGTGCGCGAAGTGCAGGAAGCCAGTCCGACAAGGCCACAGAGGACGTAAATCGCTCGCATTCGTTGCGTCGGATTCTATCCGACTCGGAGCCAGGGGGCGAAAGAGGGGCCACGAATCAGGGCAAGCGGAACAATCAAATCGAACCGCTGTCTCGAGCGTTCCATGGTCATGCGCCGCTTGTTCGTCTCGGTCGCCGCGCTCGCGCTCGGGTTGTGTCTCACAGTATCCGCCAGTGCCGACCGATCGGTCATCACCGTCACGCCGGCAGGCCATGACCTCACGGTGGTCGTCCACGACGTCACCGACTACTGCTCGACGAACGCGCAGACCGACGTGGTGCGTCGCGGTGACACGATCCGCATCGTGCGCGATCGACCCACACGCGTGTCGCGCTGCATGGACCGCCGTGACGTCACGTTCGTCATCCGCGACGTACCCGCGGGCCGCTACACCGTCACGTACGAGCAGATCCCGCTCATCGCACCGGCGCGCGCGATGACCATCGCATCCACCGTCACCACGGTCAGCCCCTAGTCGTCACGCGATTCGCGTCACGCGATTCGCGTCACGCGACCAGCAGCAGCTGCCGCGCGATCTCACCCGGGCGCAGGCACCACGCCGGCTGCCGATCGCGGATCACCGAGACCTGCGCATGCATCAACGGCGGGAACGTCGGCCGCCCGATCAGGAACGCGCCGAGGTTCGAGAGCGAAGGCTCGTCGCCGACCACCACGATCGACGACCCGCGCGCGAGGAGCAGCGGCGCGATCACCTGCGGCGGAACATTGCCCGAGAGGGCGGGCAGCACCTCGATGACACCCACGTAGTCGACTCGGTCGGCGAACAGCTCGGCGGTCTGCATCGCGGCGGGCAGGGGGCTCGTCACGAAGCGATCGAACGAAGGCTCTTCGCTGAGGCGCAGCTTGTTGCCGAGCGCGCGGATGATCTGCCTGCCTTCGGCTGACAGGTGACGGTGCGCGTCGGAGAGCGCTGCGTCGTCGACGGCGATCGAAGACCGAACGAGGAAGATGTCCACGGCGGAACCCTAGCGCCGACGTTGCGTGCGCGGATAGGCCGCAGTTTTTGGCCTCGAATGCGTCTCAGGGAGTAGAGCAATTGCTCTAAAGGCCCCGGACCGCCAGCATGACGGCGATGCGCCCCTCGACCCGCCGTTCTGCTGCGTTTGCCCCTGTCCTCGGCGGCTCCGTCGTCGCGCTTGCGTTCGCGCTTGCCCTCGCGGCCTGCGGGAGCACGAAGGCTCGCGGCTTCGACGAGCCCGCGCCGGCCGCTGGCCAGCCGGCCGGTCCGACGGGCAGCAGCGGCGATCTCGGATCGAGCGGCGCGATGCCCGGCACGCCGACCGGCATCGGCGTCCTCGAGGGAACCGTGCTCGCACCCGAAGGCACGGTCCCGATCTCGAACGCGCTCGTCTACCTCGCCCCGTCGATGCCGGCGCCGCTCGCGGCCGGCGTCTTCTGTGACAAGTGCGTCGAGCTGCCGGCGGGCACGCCGTACGCGTATTCGAAGGCCGACGGCACGTTCAAGCTCCCCGTCTACACGGCCGGCGCGCAGGTGCTCGTCGTGCAGAAGGGGCATTTTCGTCGCGCTCGATCCATCGTCGCGGCGGCCGGCTCCAATCCCGTCGCCGGCAATCTCACCACGCTGCCCGGCGCGCCCGACGTCGCGAACGGCGACGAGATCCCGAAGATCGGCGTCGCCTACGGCGGCTTCGACAAGATCGAGCTCTCGCTGAAGAAGCTCGGCGTCACCTCCTTCGATCGCTACGGCAAGGACCCGTTCAACGATCCGAAGGGCCTGCCCGCGCCGGTCGGCCAGCAGATGGAGCTCATCGACTCGCCGCAGAAGCTCGCGCAGTACCACATCGTCCTCTTGCCCTGCGCGCTCGGCGGCCTGAGCTGCGGTGCCCCGACCGGCACGCAGAAGGACAACCTCCGCAACTACGTCAGCGCGGGCGGCAAGCTCTACGTCACCGACTACTCGTACGAGTTCGTGAACCAGACCTGGCCCGGCTTCATCACGTGGAAGGACAAGGACGGGAACGACACGAACAAGAACAGCGCGTGGGGCTCGGCCTGCGTCGGTACCGCCCACGACGGCGCCGGCACCGCGAACGATCCCGGCCTCTCGTCGTGGCTCGGCGCGATCGGCGACACGAGCTTCACGCTCCAGGGAAGCTGGACGTCGATCTCGAAGGTCACGCCGCAGCCCGGCACCGACGTCGACGGCAAGCCCGTCACCGTCACGCCCAAGATCTGGATGACGAACAGCGTCGCCGGCCCCGCCACCGTCAGCTTCGATCAGCAGTGCGGTCGCGTCCTCTACAGCACGTACCACGCCGAAGGCGACGTCGACTCCGCGCTCCTCGCGCAGGAGAAGGCGCTCCTCTTCATCTTGCTCGAGGTGGGCGTCTGCATCGGCCAGCAGCCCGCGCCGCGCTGAGTCAGCGGCGATCCACATCGAGGCGCGCCTGACCCGGACGTCGGTCGAATCGGACCGCGTCAGACCGGGATTCGTCAGTCATTTCAACGGCGATTCCGCTGCGCAAAGGTAGGCAAATGTGGCACGCGCCGTGCCCCTTGCAGGCCCATGCGCAGCTCCTTCCGGCCCGCCGGTCTCCTGATTGCCGTCGCTTGCATCGCCCTCGGAGCCTGCAGCACCGCGGCGAGCGACGACGCCGCGAACGACCAGGGCGAGATGGTCCAGGCCTCGAGCACGCCGAAGCTCTGCGCCGCCGTCCGCGGTAACGGCGAGTCGATCCTCACGCACTTCGCGTCGCTCTCGCGCATCGTCGAGCACTACGGCGTCGTCGACGGCATGGCGGGCGGCAGCTCGGGAAGCATCACGACGTTCACCTACGAGAGCATGCTGAAGCACCCCGCGGTGCATCGCTGCGGAGCGAGCCGCTGCGACGCCGACAGCGAGGCGGCGCGCGTCGCGCTCGCGCTGAAGAGTGTCCAGGGCTACGCCGACGTCGTCGGCGACTCCGACGAGGCGGTCTCCATCAAGGGACTCGCGAGCACCATCGGAAAGATCAAGGCCGACTACGCTGCGAAGGGCATCGATGCGCTGGGCACCGCCGACAGCATCGAGGCGGCGAAGCGCATCAAGGAGGTACTGAGCGTCCCCGAGGTCCGCGCGCTCGTGAACCCCGAGGTCTTCACGATGCTCGCAGACGTCGCGCATCTCTCGTTCAACGTCGGCGAGATCAAGACGTCGATCTTGCAGCTCGGCGCGTTCTCCGTCGACGACAACCGCCTCTTCTTCCGCGCCGGCGTCCTCAACTGGCCCGAGCTAGCCTCACTCTTCGGACGCGTCGGCGATTTCTACGCCGGCTACGGTCCGTCCGACAAGGCAGGCATGTCGTCATGGCTCGACGCGTGCGCCGAGAGCACGCGGGACAAGCCGTGGTCGCAGGCAGCGAACGTCGCGATTCAGTCCGGCGGTGGCACGTGCGGCTCGACGTTCGAGGCGCTGGTGAAGGCCTATCGCACGAAGGCCCGCGCCGCCGAGGGCACGTACGCATCGCGCATCGACGAGCCCGCCGGCGATCCGAAATCCCCGTTGCACAAGCTGGTCTCCACCGCGGTGCTCGAGCGCGACGCGGCCACGAAGTACAAGGCAGCGCGCGCCCGCTACGTGAAGGGCGAGATCGCGACCGGTAGCATTCCCTTCGACCCGGCCTTCACCGACGTGAATTTCGGCTACTGGGGCAGCGACGCCGACCTCGCGAAGGTGGAGGAGAACGGCGAGCGCTTCGACGATCTCAAGACCAAGAAATTCACTTCGCTCGGCAACGCGCCGTGGCGGCAGATCCTCGCAGCGTCGCCGGCCGAGCCGGGCCTCTCGCGCTTCGTCGAGCTCGCCGACGGTCGCTTCTCAGCGGGCGGCTGGTCCGACTTGGCGCCGGCGCTCGTGCTGAAGAACCTGGGCTGCGAGCACGTGGTCTACGTGACGCGCGAGGGCGACGAGTCCGGCTTCGCGACGAAGATCGCGAAGAACGCCGGCATGTCCGAGAGCGACTGGAAGAACCTCTACGACCTGTCCAACCCGACGAGCGGCTATGCGCGCTCGGTGGCGGCTGCCGACGGCGTGTGGTGCACGAACTGGAACGGGTTCACCGACGCGCAGATGACCGCCGAGGTCCTCGACGCGTTCGACGCACCGTTCGAGACACGCGCCTCGTTCGCGAACGTGCGCGTGCTCCACCCGTACGCGGGCACGACGGACAGGTCGGGCAAGGCGGGCTGCACGCCGGGCGTGAGCGCGGGCGCTGTTTTCCCGCGCTGAGCATCACGACGCGCTGCGCGAAGCCGCCGCGCTTTCGAGCTAGCGCGTGACGATCTTCGCCTTCTGGAACGCCGGAGTGCCCGTCGGGCTGATGACGAACGTGGGGTCGGCGGTGATGTCACCGCTCGAGGTGTTGATCCGGACGCGACCGGCGGCGCCACCGCCGCCGCCGCCGTACTTCGTCTGGCCAGCGACCGTGCAACTCGGCGGGGCAGTGCCCTTTTCGCCGATTGCGTCGCTGCCGGCGCCGCCCTTACCGCCGGCGCCGAAGCAGTTTCCGCCAGGGCCGCCCGTGGCGGGCGTCGTCGTGATCACGCCGTTCTGGCCGGTCGTTCCATCGATGCCGCCGATGCCACCACCGCCGCCCCCGTTCGAGGCGACGCCCGAGCGCGGCTTGCCGATGACCTCCGGCGCTTCGAGGACGATCGATCCGCCCGACCCTCCGCCGCCCGCGGACGCGGTGCCGAAGCCGCCTCGGCCTCCGCAGCCGCCGGCGTTGACGCCTTGCCTCACGCCGCTCGCGCCAGCATCGGGGCCGAGCCCATCGCCGATCGTGATGCGCTTTCCGGCGACGAGCTGCAGAGCGCCACCGCCTCCGCCGCCGGCGGCGGTGCTGCCGGCGCCACCGCCCGAGCCACCAAGCGGCGGATCGAAGGCGAAATCGTCGTAGGCCATGCCGCCAATACCGCCGACTACCAGGGCCTGGTTCGGCACGACACCGTCGCCGCCCTGTCCGCCGCTCGCGGCGTGACCACCGCCGCCTCCGCCCGCGATCACGTTGCCGCTGAGGGCCTTGCCGCCCGCGAGACCACCTCCGGTCCCCTTGCCGTTCTCCTGCGTCTGCGCGTTCGCCGGCGCGTTCGAGCCTGCGGCGCTGGCTGCCGGAGCGTACGGATGAAATGGGAGATAGTTGCAGCCGAGCTCGAGGAGCCCCTCGATCTTGATCTCGTCGCTCGCGACGATGGCGAACGCGACGGATCCGAACGCGCTGTTGACCTCGAACGAGTCTCCGGAGGCCGTTGGTTGCAGGGTGAAGCTCTTGAACTGGAAGATGCCGACCTTGTCTGCGACCTTCCGGAATCCGATGCCGTTGCTGCTGACCTCCTCGACGAGAGGATTTGCATTCGGCGGCCGGATTTCCGTGCTTTCGTCGGACGTGGTGATCCGTCCCGTGTCCGTGAAGAACTTCAGGTCGTGACCGGCGAAGTCCTTGACGCCCGCCACCGCGAGGTCGGTCGGCTCGACCGCTCCGCTCGGATCGAACGCGCGGCAGT
>JAYTOQ010000064.1:0-4285 GCA_043747665.1 Polyangiaceae bacterium
CACGTCGCCGATGATCTTCGCGTACGACCCGTTCGTCGGGTACTTCAGCGGCACGCTCTACGACACGGTGATCGATGCGGGGACCGCGCTGCTCACGTATCGGGTCGGCTCGTTCGCGACGCTCTGCGCGGTGGCGCTCTTTGCGTCGGTGCTCGAGCGGCGCGACGATCGCCCGTTCGGCTTGGTACTGGATCTGCGCACGACGTCGCCGCGCGCGCGCGCCGCGCTGGCGCTCGCGGCGACGCTGGCAAGCGTCGGCATCATCGTGGCGGGGTCGAAGCTCGGTCACTTCAGCACGGCGTCGACCATCGCCAGGGACCTCGGCGCCGAGAAACATGGCGCGCGCTGCGACGTCGTGTATCCGAGCACGACGCGCGAGCAGGAGGCGAACCTGCTCGTGAAGGACTGCGACGAGGAGGTCGCCGCGGTCGAGAAGCGCCTCGGCGCCAGGGGCCCGGCGCGCGTGCGGGCGTTCTTCTTCCGCGATGCAGAGGACAAGAAGCGGCTGATGGGCGCCGCGCACACGTACATCGCGAAGCCGTGGCGCGAGGAGGTCTATCTCCAGCTCGGCGGCTATCCGCACCCGGTGCTGGGCCACGAGCTCGCGCATGTCATCTCGGGGAGCTTCGGTCGTGGGCCCTTCAAGATCGCCGGCGACATCGGCGGCCTGTTGCCTAACCCGGGTCTCATCGAGGGCATGGCGGTCGCGGCGTCGCCCGACGACGAGGATCTCACGGACGCGCAATGGGCGCGCGCGATGATGCAGATCGGCATCCTGCCCGACATGCGGACGATCTTCTCGCTCGAGTTCCTCGGCGGTGCGTCGTCGAAGAGCTACACGCTCGCGGGCGCGTTCATCACGTGGATCGGTGACCGCTTCGGTTTCGACGTCGCGCGTGCTTGGTATGCGGGCGGCGACATCACGACGCTGACGAAGCTCGATTGGCCGGCGCTCGACAAGGTGTTCAAGGACGATCTGCGGAAGACGCCGCTGCCCGAAGAAGCAGAGAGCTTTGCGCGCGCGAAGTTCGCGCGACCGGGGATCTTCGGGCGAAAGTGTCCGCATGTCGTCGATGCGCTCCGTCACGAGGCCGATGTCTGTCGCGACACGCAGCGCTACGAGGAAGCGATCCGTCTCTACCGCGAGGCGATAGCGAAGGATGCGCATGACTTCGCCTCCAAGAAGGAGCTGGCAGCGGTGGAGCGCCGTCATGGCGACCGCGAGCAGGGCAAGGCGCTGCTGACCGAGCTGGCGACAGCCGATGAGAAGCGAGTTCCGCGTACGACGAAGGACCGCGCGGACGAGGCACTTGCGGACGCGCAGTTCGTGGACGGCGACTTCGAGAGCGCGGCGCAGCGCTGGGAGGCGCTGGCCGCGCGTACCATCGACGAAGACGTCGCGCGCACGCTTGAGATCAAGGCGCTGGGCGCGCGAGACGACCATGCACGAGGCGCCATCCGCGGCCTCTTGCTGGGCGATGTGAAGCATGGCCCGGATATTTTCTGGGGCGGCGTGGACGTCGGAGTCTGGGGCGCGACGTTCCCGTCGGGTCTGGCGAGCTATCTGGCCGGCCGAAACTTCATCGGCCGTGGTTTCTACGAAATCGGCGCGACAGCGCTCGACGACGCGCTCACGTTGGGCCTCCCGACCGCGCGCATGACGCGCGAAACGCTGCGCCAGCGCGCGATCGCAGCATGCGCGCTCGACGACCGCGGTGCGCTGGCGAAGGTCCGGTCGCGCATCGACGGCGCCGACGACCCGTTCAAGGGCGCGTCGGGCGGTCGTCGCGAATCGACGCTGCGCCTGATCGAGCGCTGCGCGCGGTAGGCGCACCAACTTGGCGTACGCGAAGGTGCTCGCGCGAGCGCCGCGTGCCTGGCGAGCCGGTCGGACGCCGTCCTGTCTCCGCGTTCGACGAGCGCCACGGGTCCCCTTCGACCCTCCCCGCCAACCCACCAACCCACGCCCTGTCCGCGGCCACCTCAAATCTGTCCTGGGCCAGCCCCCCACCCCGCTTCACCCCGCTCCCACGTCGATAAGCGTGCTTACGAATTTCGTAAGCACGCTTATCGACGTGTGAATCAGGAGGTGGGGCCGGGGCCCGGGTGGGGGGGGCGATTTGGCATTCGGTGTGCTTAGGGGCACGTCGTCGAGGTGTTCGTTGCACGCGCGAAGGCACGCGCGGCGACGACGCCCACGGCTGGAGGCTCCACATGCATCGCGTTTTTTTCTCCGTGAAGCGCGTTCACTTGCGCATCGTCGAGGTGAGTAAGCGCCTCGTCATGCGGTTTGGGCTCACGCCCGCGCGCTTTGACATGATGCGCATCGTGCTGATTCACGCGCCGGACGGCGTTGCGCAGGCCAAGATTCGCGCGCTGCTCGGCGTGTCCGCGGCGACCGTCAGTCGGATGCTCGTCTCACTCGAGAAGCTCGGAGTTATCGCCCGTCACGAGTGGGCGCACGACACGCGATGCCTCATCGTCACGCTCACCGAGCTCGGCAAGCAACGCGTCACCGAAGCCATGGGCGCGCTCGTCGAGCAGCCAAAAGCCAAGTCCGAGCGCATGGCGCAGCGAGGTGTCGACTTCCAGCCGAAGGCGGCCGTGCCACGACTCCGCGTCCTCCAGCGCGCCCTCGCAGCCATGCGACGCAACTACGGCGACTCCGCGGCTTTCACCGATCCCTGGCGCACCGATACCCTCGACCCGTACTACGTCACGACGCTCGTCGAAGGGCGCATCGTCTACGGCGCCGACATCGCGGCGCGCAAGATCCGGTACGGCGACGAGTACGACGACGCCGTCTAGTCCGCGCCTGGAATGCGCGAGCGCGGCGACATAACGTCATCTTCATCGTGGCGTCATGAAACGCGAGCCGGACAGTGCTCCCATCGACGCATGCGACGCACCCTCACTTCAACCCTCGCGAAACCCGCATGCGGGCTCATCGCGCTCGGCTCGCTTGCGCCGCCGCTGATCGCATGCGCTGCGGGCACCCGCCAATACGAAGACGTCGTACGCATCGCTGCGAGCAAGCACCCTCGCGTATGCACGACCCCCTATGCGGTCACGCCGCTGCGGAACTGGGGCTACCGCGTCGATGCTTGCGCGGGCACTCTCTACTACCGCTGCCACGCGAAGGGAAAGTCGGCGGGCCGTACGCAATGCTGCACGCTCGTGCCCGACGAGGCGTCCGCGACCGCGCTCATCGCTCTGTCCGACACGACGGACGAGCGATCGACGTGCGTCGAGTTCGCCGACTAAAGCCGCGAAGCGCCCGCATGCGACGCCACGAGCGCCGCCGACGCCAGCGCGGCTGCGTCACGCCATCTGCGCGTTGTTGCCTGCTTCGAGCGCGTCGACGGAGTCGATGAGCGGGCCCTTCTCACGCATGTGAGACTTCGGCCCAGCGCCTTCGCCGTTCTCCGGCGCATCGTAGGCGGCGCGGCCGACCTGCTTCGTCTCGAGGCTCGGGAAGAACGCCGTGATCACGTACGCCCGGAAGACCCACCACAGGAAGCTGGGCTCGTTCAGGCGCGGATCGATCTGATCCTTGATGGCGTTGTGGAGCTCGTACGCCTTGCTCCAGTGCGAGCCGGGGTTCTCGTGATGGATCGTGTGCAGACCGTTGTTGAACACGAGGAAGTTGAAGACGCGCCCCGTGATGTTGCGCGAGTGGTTGTGCGCCGACCAGGGATCAGCATGCACGTGCTGCATGTAGTTGAACCACATCATCGACCACGTGCCGAAGAGGCAGGGCAGACCGAACGCCAGCGCGAACACCTTGAAGCCCTCCCACGCGCCATGCATCACCACGTTCGCGATGAACGCCGCCGCGAGGGCGCCGCCCCAGATCGCGTACTGCTTGATGATGTGCTTGTGGAGCTTCGGGTTCGAGCGCTTCGCCTTCGCGATGTACTCCTTGATCGGCGTCGACTGGTAGTACGACGAGATGAAGAAGTACGAGACCGCGATCCACCAGGTGTTCCGCTTCGAGTGACGCCACGTGATCGTCGCGTCGCCCTCGCGGTTGACGTGCTTGTGGTGATTCAGGTTGTGCGTCGGGACCCAGGCGAACGTCGGGTAGCCGTAGAAGATGCTGATGTAGCTCGCATAGAGCTCGTTCATCTTCCGGTTCTTGAAGGTCGGACAGTGATTGTGGTTGTGGGCCATCGTCCCGGCGGCTATCGCGAAGTAGAAGCTCAGTGGCGAGAGATACGGAATGAGCCTTGGGTTCACGAACTGCGCGATGACCACCACGGGCATCAGGAACGCCCACAGAAGC
>JAYTOQ010000065.1:0-2116 GCA_043747665.1 Polyangiaceae bacterium
CCCGCGTGGAAGGAGAGCTTCCTCGAGCGCGTAGGCGAGAACGCGAGGACGCTCGAGCTGGCGCGGCAGTGGCGCGTGGTCTGAGCCTCCGGCCTGGCATGGACTTCGCTATCGAGAGGGCCATGACCGACGATCTTCTCAAAGACGGCCCGCGCAACCCCGACCCGCATGGCGGCGTTGACGACCCCGGCGACAAGCCCCCCGCTAGCGATCCGCAGATCCGCAAGGGCCCGCTCGTGGACCCGCCGACGAAGGAGCCCGCCGCGGAGGATCCGCCGGCCGAGCCGCACGTCCCCGGCGACCCCGTCCCCGAAGTGAAGGACCCGCCGGCCTCCGGAATCCTGCAGGACGGCGTGAGCATCCAGGACCCGAACTTCGTCTGATCGAGCAAGCGGCGCTCCGAGCGCAGCGCCGCATTCGGGACGCGGGGGGTGGATGCATTCTACACTGGGCCGAAGGCTCGACTACGGCTTCGAGCCCAGCCGCCGCGGCACTGCGAGCTGGTCCTGCTCGGCACGACCGCGTGGTTCTGAGCCCCGCGACCAGCCGCCGCGTACGGTGACGGCGTCGATCGTGCTACGTGACCCGTGGAGGGGAACCATGAGCCGCGACGTCCAGAATTCCATTCTCGTCCGTTTCGAAGAGACCGACGTGGCGGCGCTCCTCCGCTCGAGCCTCACGCCGCTCATCCAGCAGGCGAAGGAGCAGCACATCGAGCTCCGCGTCGAGACGCTCGGCGACGTGCCGCCGCTGTCGATCGACAACGAGAAGCTCGCCTGGGCGGTGTCGGCGCTCGTCGGCAATGCGCTCCGCTTCGTGCGTCGCGGCAGCGCCGAGCGTGCTGGCGGAAGCGTGCTCGTGCACATCGTGCGCGAGCCGAAGGAGATCTCGATCGCCATCCAGGACGACGGGCCTGGCATCCCGAAGGAGAAGCTCCCGTTCTTGTTCGAGCGTCGTTCCGGCTCGCCTCACGCCGACGGCCTCGCGCTCTCGCTCGTGCGTGACATCGTCGCTGCGCACGGCGGACGGATCGAGGTGGAGAGCCGCACCGGGCCCGAGGAGCACGGGACGAGCATCGCGATTCGCGTCCCTCACTCCCGCTGAGCTCGAACGTCGCGCGACAACGGCCTTCGCCGCGTTCACCTCGTGAGCCTCGCGATTTGCTAAGCTCTTGGCCATGACCGAAGTGCCCTGCACGGCGACGCTCACGTCGGTACCGAGCCTGGATGACCTGGTAGAGCGCGACAAGGAGCACGACTGCGCCGGCTTCGGCGCGCATGCGGTGTGCGTGAAGGTCGAGGCTGTCGCCGATCTGCCGACGCGGTTCGGGCGCTTCCGCATCGTCGCCTTCTGGAACAACCGCGACGCCAAGGAGCACATCGCGCTCGTCCACGGCGACATCCTCAACGCCGAGAAGGTGGTCACGCGGCTTCACTCCGAGTGCCTCACCGGCGATGCGCTCGGCTCGCTGCGCTGCGATTGTCGCGACCAGCTCGGCGTCGCGCTCGAGCGCATCGCGCAGGAGCCCTGCGGCGTCCTCCTCTATCTACGCCAGGAAGGCCGCGGCATCGGCCTCCTCAACAAGGTGAAGGCCTACTCGCTCCAGGACGACGGCCTCGACACTGTGGACGCCAACCTCGCGCTCGGCTTCCGCGACGACGAGCGTGACTACGCGATCGCCGCGCACGCGCTCGCGAGCCTCACCATCAAATCGGTGCGTCTCCTCACGAACAACCCCAAGAAAATCTCGGAGCTCGAGAAATACGGCATTCACGTGACCGATCGCATCCCCCACGTGATCCCCGCGAACGCGTACAACCGCTTCTATCTCGAGACGAAGGCCAACCGCTCTGGCCACTTCATCGACTTCGAGGGCAAGCCGCACGTCACCGAGCAGGACGATCCCGTCGTCGTCGTTGGCGATGGTGCGTGATCTCCTCGGGCGGTTCGCCAGCCTGACCATCCGACGCCTCGCCACGCCCGGCGCCTTCCTCGCGGTCGGCGAGGGCCCTGACGACGAAGACGACGTCGTGCTCCTCATCGGCAGCGAGATCCCCGCCGGCGCGAAGGAGGGCGACGCCGTCGACGTCTACGTCCACCTCGACTCCGAGGGCCG
>JAYTOQ010000066.1:0-7512 GCA_043747665.1 Polyangiaceae bacterium
CACCTCATCCATGAGGCGAGCGCGGATGCGCGACTCGCGCGTGGAATGGTCGACGACCCTCAAGCGACCTTCTTTACGGCTTTTTTCGGGCTCTGCAAGTTCTGCGGAGGGGTGAGTCAGGGCGGTCTTCAGTTTTGCGTCGTTTCACGCGCTTGTTTCGCCGTGGTCACGTGCAGAAACCGCGTCCGTAAGTATAGTGCGCGCACTTTGAAGCTCCGCCCTCTCTTCGCCCTCCTTCCGACCCTGGCGCTCGTCCTCGCGCTCCCCAAGCTGACCGCTTGTTCGAGCGACAATCCGGCCGCCGCCGACCCCGGCGTTAACCCGGACGATGGCGGGACCGGCGAGGGCTCGGTCCCGCCCGGCAACGGCGAGGCAGGCACCGACGGCGGCCCGGCGGGCCCGCGCGGGAGCTGCGCCATCTCGAAGGTGGGCACCACCGCGGCGGTCCTCGTTCACGGCCGGCTGCTCACGCCGACCGACCCGCTCGACGGCGAGGTCCTCATCGACGAGAGCGGCACCATCGCGTGCGTCGCGGCGAGCTGCACGATGCCGCCCGCGTACGTGACGGACGCCGCGAAGTACATGGCCACGTACGCCGGCGCGACCGAGGTGACGTGCGCCGATGCCGTCATCTCGCCGGGCCTCATCAACCCGCACGACCACATCACGTTCGCCAACACGCCGCCGCTGCCGCACGGCACCGAGCGCTTCGAGCAGCGCCACGACTGGCGCAAGGGCATCCGCGGCCACAAGAAGATCTCGACGTGGGGCACCGGCGGCGGCAACGCCGTCGTCCTCGCCGAGCTCCGCTTCCTCATGAGCGGCACCACCAGCGCCGCGAGCGCGGGCGGCGCACCCGGCCTGATCCGCAACGTCGACTCGACGCCTGCCGAGCTCGAAGGTGTCGCGGTCAAGATCGTCAACTCCGACACGTTCCCGCTCAAGGACTCGACGCCGCCCACGCCGTTCCCGCCCGCGACCTGCGGCGGCTACTCGCCGACGCGCGCCACCGCCGCGTCGATCACGGCGTTCGACGGCTACCTCCCGCACATCGCCGAGGGCATCGACGACGCCGCGCACATGGAGATCGTCTGCCAGACCGACGAGACCAACGATGCCGCGCACGATCTGCTCGCCAAGCAGACGGCGGTCATCCACGGCGTCGGTCTCAACGCGTCGGAGATCGCGAAGTACCACCCCACGCAGACCGCCCTCATCTGGTCGCCGCGCTCCAACATCGATCTCTACGGAAACACGGCGCCCGTCGTCGAATACGACCACCTCGGCGTGCAAATCGCCCTCGGCACCGACTGGCTGCCGTCCGGCTCGATGAACATGTCGCGCGAGCTGCGCTGCGCCGACGACTACAACAAGAAGTATCTGGGCGGTCACTTCTCGGACAAGCAGCTCTGGCAGATGGTCACGCAGAACGCGGCATTCGCGATCGGCGCGAAGGACGCGCTCGGCGCGCTCAAGCCCGGCTACGCGGGCGACCTCGCGATCTTCAGCGCTGCGGTCTCGAAGGACTACCGCGCGGTGCTCGACGCAGGCGTCGAGGACGTCATTCTCGTGCTCCGCGGCGGCAAGGTGCTCTACGGCGACGACTCGGTCATGTCCCAGGTCGGCCTCCACGGCGAGACCTGCGAGGACATGGACGTCTGCGGCATCAAGAAGAAGGTCTGCGTGAAGCAGGACGTCGGCACGGTCGACCTGAAGACGCTGCTCGCAACCACCGTGAAAAACCCGACCAACGGCAACATGCCGGAGCTCCTGTATCCGCCGTTCTTCTGCAAGAGCGCGACGCCTACCAACGAGCCGAGCTGCACGCCCTACCGCGGACCGACCGCCTCTTCGGCGACGGCGACGCAGTACATCAACGGCGTCACGCCCACCGACAAGGACGGCGACGGCGTCGAGGACAAGGACGACAACTGCCCGACCGTCTTCAACCCCATCCGCCCGATGGACGGCGCGAAGCAGCCCGACACCGACGGCGACGGCATCGGCGACGCGTGTGACAAGTGCCCGCTCGCGACCGGCGAGGCCTGCACGCGTCCGAGCGGCGACGACCTCGACGACGACGGCGTCCCGAACGGCGCCGACAACTGCCCCGAGCTCGCCAACGCCGATCAGGCCGACGACGACAAGGACGGCAAGGGCAACGCGTGCGACGTGTGCCCGACCACGCCCAACGTCGGCCAGACCAAGTGCGCGGCCACGTTCACGGTCCAGGAGCTCCGCGATCCTTCGGTCGCGACGCACCCCGCGGCGGGCAGCACGCGCGCCAAGGTGGTCGACCTCTACGTCACCGGCCTCCGTACCGCCGGCACCGGCGCACGCGGCTTCTACGCGCAGCTCGACAACGGCGGGCTGCCGTTCTCCGGTCTCTTCGTCGACACCGGCGCGGTCAACCCCACGGTCTCCGTCGGCAACAAGGTCGAGGTCGAAGGCGACTACGAGGAGGTCAACAAGGTCACGACGCTCCGCAACGCGGTGATCAAGGTCACCGGCGTCGGCACCACGCTGCCGTTCGGGCCCATCGTCGTCACCACGGCGGAGATCAGCAACGTGCTCATGGTGGACGGCGCGAAGGCCGAGGGCCTCGAGAGCATGCTCGTCGAGGTCGACGCCGTGAAGGTGACGATCTTGAACGCCGATGCTCCGAAGGACTTCGACGAGTTCACGATCGCCGACGCCGCGACCGCCACTGGGCCGCTCCGCGTCGACGACTACATGTTCGATGCGCTCGACAACACGTACGCGGTCGACACGGCGTTCTCGAAGGTCATCGGCATCGCGGGCTTCTCGTTCGCGAACCGCAAGATCTTCCCGCGCAGCGCGGCCGACCTCGTTCCCTGAGCAGCCAGCGCAGCAGTGCGCTGTGCACGTAGTGGTAGGGGCGTGATGCCCCCGCCGGTGCTACCTTCGGTGCATGGCGAGGACGCAAAAGGTCAGCATTGCCCTGCGCAAGGACACGCTCGAGACGGCGAAGAAAGCGGCGGCCGCAGACGGCCTGAGCCTTTCGGGCCTGCTCATGAGGCTGCTGACCGCGCACTTCGAGCGACAGGCGAAGTTCGCCGCGATGGACCGCTTCATCGAAGAATTCGCGCCCAACGTGCGCGTGACCGAGCAGGACAGGCAGGCCATCCGCGACGAGATGGCGGCCCCGCTCGCCCCCGTGCGCCGCGCGAAGCGCAAGAGAACAGCGGCATGATCGTCTTCGACACGGGCGCGCTCGTGGCGCTCGAGCGCCGCAAGCAAAGAGCGGTTCGGATCTGGGACACGGCGAAGCGCGACCAAACGGAGATCTTCGTCCCCGGCGCGGTCATCGCGGAGTGGTGGCGCTCGCGGACGGACGTGCGGGAGAGGATCCTGGCTGGGATCACCATCGAGCCGGTCGAGGGTCGCCTCGGAAGAGCTGCCGGCGAGGCGCTTGCCGGAGTGCCCGGGTCCACGGTCGTCGATGCGATCGTGATGGCCCTCGCGGCTCGGCTCGGCGCGACGGTGTTCACCTCCGACGTCGATGACCTCGAGGAGTTGCGCTCTTTCTTTCCGGGCGTGCGCGTCCTCTCGGTGTAAGCCGACTCTCGCGAGCGGAACAGCCTTCACCGCGTGAGCTCGGTGAACGTCGCGCCGAGCCAGTCGAGGAACGTCGCGTCGAAGGTCGGACCGTCCGGCCACGAAGCGGCTACGCGGCGGCCGATCTCCTCGTCCCAGGCGACGAACTTGGCGACGAGCTGGTCGTGCGTCTCGCGGGCGAGCGCCTCTTCTGCGCCGTCGCCGACGCGGGCCGCATCGCAGAGGTAGTAGTTGCATGTCGCGGAGCGGTGGTCGTGCGGGATGGTGCAGCCGGTAGCTGCATGATACACGCATGCCGCCTCGCGGGCGCCGCCGGGGACGAGCGGTCGCTTGGGCCTCGCGACGAACAGCCAGCGCTCACCCGCGGAGATGCGCTTGGCGGCGATCTCCGCGAGCAGCCAGTCGCGGCCGCCGTGGGCGACGATGCGTCCGACGTCCGAGAGGTCGAGCCGCGGCGGCGCCACGCAGCATCCCGCGGGCGAGTAGGGACACGCCGCGCACAGCGAGGAGAGCAGCTTGGTGTCGGCGCCGGCGATTTTGAGGTGAAGCATCGAACGCTCTAGCTCGAGGCACTCTGGGCGGTAGCGCCGAAGGGGACGACCTTCACGGGCGGAAGCTTAGCGCGCGCCAGTCGAACGGTCAGGGCGGACGCGCGCAAGGAGTACAATGGATGTCGGCCCCCTCGAACCAGGCCGCGTCGAGGAGCTTCAAGTGCGCTGCATGCTCGTCTCCATGGTGCTGCTCGTCGGCGTCGCGGCCTGCTCGACATCGGGGAGCACGAAACAGACCCCGTCGCCGGGTGACCTGGCGCCGGTCGGTGATGGTGGTCCTGCGGATGGTGCGCCGGACGACCGCTGTCAGTTCCCGCTGCCGGTCCACACTCCGCCGGCGGCCGTGTCGTGTCCTTCCGACTGCCCTGCGGTCAGCGGAGATCAGATCGATGATTCCAGGCAATGCGTCCGGGCCGTGCTCGTCGGATGCCTCCTGTGCCCCAACGGCTGCGGAGGCGCGCCGGAGGGGCCCTGCTACAGGAACACGACCGACGGACGCATCGTGCGCGTCCCCACCTACGCGGTCGACGAGCACAAGAGCGACTGGGTCCGGTGCACGGCGGCTGAAGAGCAGCCTTTGCTCACGCTGCCGCGCTGCAACTAGGGCGTGCCGAGCTTGTACAGCGTGCCCCCGCGCTGGCCGCCGGCGTAGAGCTCGTTTTGGAAGACCGCGAGCGGCGCGACACAGAAGAAATCGCTCACCTCGAACGGGGACTTCTTGTCCTTCGCTCCGGCTCCGGCGCCGTTGCCGACGCCGCCGTCGGGGGCCTCGTCGGGGCGCACGATGGGCGTCGCCGTTGCCATGGCCACTCCGTCGCTGGCGTCGACGCCCGTCGCGCCTTCGATCGCATCGCCGCTCAGGCGATACAGCCCGCGCTCGGTGAGCACCACGACGGCATCGCGAAAGCGCGTGACGTCGGTGGGACGCCCCGCATCGGCGGGCAGCGGAATCGCGGCCCATCGGTCGCCGTCGGTGGTCACGCGAAGCAGGACGCCGGTGTCGCGGGACCACGCGAGCCAGTAGAGCCGCGCCGGCTTCGCCCGCGTATCGACCCACCACCGCAACGTCCCGGCGGCGCCGGTCCTCGTGACGCGCACCGCATGCTCGTCCTCGCGCCGCAAGATCGGGGGCAACGGCGCCCCCGCTTCCAGCGTCGCTCCCGCGTCTGCTCGCGCGTCTGCTGCCGCGCCTGCTCGCGCGTCTGATCCCGCCCCTTCAGTGGGTGCAAAATACACGTAGTCGTTCGGGTCTCGTCCGTCGTAGTCCTGGATGCCCGCGTACAGCCGATCCCGGAACCGCACCATGAACGTGAGGCGCCACACGCCGTCCTGCCACGGGTAGGGGTAGTCGACCTCGTAGGTCCATCGCGTCCCGTCCGCGCTCGCGCGATGCAGCGCGCCCGGCGACGGCCCATGCCACGCCTTTTCCTTCGGCGGCACCGAACCTGTCGACGCGTAGAGCCCGCCTCGATACTTGATGACGTCGATCACGTGATACGCGCGCGGCAACACCGCGGCGCCTGCGCGGCCGCTCTCGCTCAGGAGATCCGGCGCGGGCGGTGGCCGAAAATTCGGCGCTCGCGGCGGCGCGAAACCCCCTGCACGGTCCGATACGAACACGTAGCCCTCGGTGCCGTACTCGACGAGCCCGAGGCCGTTGTAGGGTGGATCCGCATCCGCGACGAACAGCCTTCCGCCGATCGCGTGCACCCGCAGGAAGCCCTGGCCGGCGCCGCCGCCCTTGGTCGGCTCGCCCGGCCGATTCCAGTCGAACGCGACACCGAACGGCCGCTTGCCCGCGCCCGCGCCCGCGCCCGCGCCCGCGCCCGCGCCCGCGCCCGCGTCGGAGTTGGTGACCGTCGGTCGATAGCGCGTGACCGTCGCGCCGTCGGTGCCGAGCGGCTGGTTGGCGTGCGCCGCGTAGAGCGCATCGCCGAACGGCGTGAGGTCACAGATGCGCGTCAGCGCAAGCGGCGGCGTCCCGACCTTCTCGAAGCGCCCGCTCGCAGGCGCGCTCCCGCTCCCGGGATCCTCGGGGTCGTCGTTCCCGTCGTCGTCTATCTGCGACCGAGCCGCGGCACCTGCCTCCGCACTCGCATTCGCATTCGCATTCGCGCTCGCGCCCGTATTCGCGCTCGCGTCCACGCCCTCGGTCGCGCCATCACGCGCCGCCGCGCTCGTCACGGCGCTCCGCGCACACGAAAGCCCGAGCCCACCCGCGATGACGGCTGCGAGCCACGTCGCGAGAAACGCGGCGCGCGTTCGCGACTCCACCTTCTGCGCGCGCGGCGCTACTTGCAGACGTGGAAGCCGGGGAGGCTGACGCTTGCCCCGCATTTCTTCCCGATCTCCACACACTCGTCGATCGGCGCGTTGCCGTCGCAGAACCGAACCGGCGCGAGGCCCGGGATCGGGCTGTCGTTGCACGTCGCCTGGCACTGCGTGCGCTGATATCCATTCTGCTGATCGAACGCTCCGCAACAGACCTGGCCCGTCGGACAGTCCGTGCGGTCGTCGCACTCCAGCGGCTGACCCTGGCACTGACCGAACCCGCCGCCGCCGTTGCTCGAGACGCAGTCGAAGCTCTTGTCTCCCAGATCGGGTCCGTTCGACGTGACGCAGCACTCCAGCGTGGTGGGCGTGCAGTAAACGTCGTTGCCGACCTGGTCCGCGCCGCAGAAGATACCTGGGCTCTTGTACGCCGTCGACGTGTCGGTGCCCGCGTCTTTGGTGGTGCCGCTCGTTCCCGACGTGCCGCTGGTTCCCGAGGTGCCGCTGGTACCGCTGGTGCCGGAGGTACCGCTGGTGCCGCTGGTGCCACTCGTTCCGGCGCTGCCGCTCGTCGCGGCTCCGCTCGTCCCCGCCGCGCCGCTGGTGCCCGGCGTGGGGCTGGTCGCCGACTGCGACGACGTCGGCGTGCCGAACAGCTCGTCCGGGGCGGCGCCACTGCATGCGACGCAGATGACACCGATGAGAATGCTCGTCGCGATGGACGGGGCGATCGACCGTGATGCACGGGTCTTCATGGCCGCGGAGCTTTACCGGCCGGAGGCGACTTGTCCAACGTCCCGAGTGCATTTATGGCGACTCCTTTCCGTCTCGTTATTCGTCTCCTGTCGGCGCAGCCCTTCCGATCGTGACCCGCGACGCTCGCGAGGGCACGCAAGGAGCGTGTAAGAGCGGGTAAAACCACGCGCTTTCCGGGCGAGGAGCCGCATGCTAAGGAGGCCGACCCCGCAAGAAGCCTTCCGAGGCTCGAAACCCTCAGTCCCATGGAACCACCCGATACGAGCGCACAGAAGGCGGCCGAGCCGACCGCCGGAAGCGCCGATCGCGCCATGGACGCGCTCGAGATGGCGGCAGTCGCGTCGGAGAAGGGGCA
>JAYTOQ010000067.1:0-1759 GCA_043747665.1 Polyangiaceae bacterium
TCACGGCGCTGGTGTTCGAGACCGTGGTCTCGATGGTGAGCGTCGTAGCCGCGAGGGCGTAGCGAAGTCGCGCCACGAAGTCCCATGGATACACCGCGCGCGTCACCTCGTCGGACCTCAGCTCGAGCGTGGCCTCGCCTGCCCCCTTCGTGTCGATCACCGTCCAGGCGCGGCTCCGCGCGAAGCCGTGCTGCTTCATGCTCCCGGACTTGCCGTCGCGCGTGAAGTGATCGCCGGCGAGCGGCCCCGGCGACGGGAAGAGCACCGGATTGCCGCCGCGCACGTTCTTCGTCTCGTCCACCAGCGTCGACGCGTCGAGATACAGGACGGGCACGCCGTCGACGTCGAACCTCGTGACCATCCCGCCTCGCGCTGGGGCGATCGCGACGCGTGCCCGCGTGCTCGCGTCCTCCAGCACCACGGTCTCGAGCGGGGTCAGCACACCGCGTGACGCGTCAGAGCTCATTGGCAGAAGATACACGCCGCCGGCACGGCGCGTGCTCCGTCGCGTGGAGGGCCGCTCGGCACCGGAATCCTCGCGGCCCTCGGCGGCTTCGCCGTCGATCAGCTCCTCCTGAAGACCGAGCTCGTCCCGAATTTCCGGCGGACCCTCGGCGACCGCGGGACCGTGGCGAAGTACGCAGCGCTCGGGATCGCAGCCGCCCGCTGACCTTGCCAGAGACCAAAGCGCGCGCAGGATGGCGAAATCGGGCGCGACGCCCTAGGTTGTGCTCGTGCTCGAAGCCCCTCGCTCGATGGAGCCGCCCGCGGCCGCGGATGTGCTCCGCCGCAAGCTCGGCGACGTCGCGGCAAAGAAACCGATGACCGTCGCCGACGCCTCGGTCGCGAGCGGGCTCGCGCTCCGCGACACCGAGGCGGGCCTCCATTGGCTCACCAGCGAATATCGCGGTCACCTCCGCGTCACCGAGGACGGCGATCTCGTTTACGTGTTCCCCAACGGCTTCACCAAGCCGTGGGAGACGCGCGAGGCCACGTGGCGCATGCTCTCGTCGGTGGGCCGCGCGCTCTTTGCTGCGGGCCGGTTCGTGGTACGCGCGTGGCTGCTCATCGCGATGATCGCCTATGCGCTCGTCTTCGTCGCGATCATCATCGGCATGACGTTCGCGAGGGGCTCGAGCGATCGCGACAACGGGCTGGGCGCGGGCGCCGGGCTCCTCGGCGGACTCTTCCGCGGCATCGCCGATGCGCTGTTCTGGACGTTCCACCCCTTCTCGCCGCTCTACATCGGCGGCTCCTACAACGACGGCTTCACGGGCGCACGCCATGCGCGCGAGCGTGACCCCAACGAGGTGCCGTTCTACGAGAAGGTGAATCGCTTCGTCTTTGGGCCGGCGGCGCCGCCTGTCGATCCGCACGCGATGCGCACGCGCATCCTCGAGGAGATCCGCGCGCAGAAGGGCCGCATCGGCCTCGCCGACGTGATGCGCGTCACCGGCTTGCCTCGTGACGAGGCCGACCCGCTGATGGCGCGGCTCATGCTCGATCACGAGGGCACGGTCGACGTCGCCGAGGGCGGCGGCATCATCTATCGCTTCGAGGGCCTGCGCCGCACCGCCGAGGCCGAGCCCGACGACGGACAGGCTGGCCGACGTGCACCTCGACGCGCCGCATGGGATTCGCCGGCGCAGCTCCCTCCACTCACCGGCAACAACGGCGGTGCGAACATGAGCATCGCCCTGCTCAATGGCTTCAACATGCTCGCGAGCGGGTGGGTGCTCGCGCACGGCATGACCGTCTC
>JAYTOQ010000068.1:0-10567 GCA_043747665.1 Polyangiaceae bacterium
AGGTGCTTGAGCCCCTCGCGTCATGGGGTGCGGGGCACGGGCTCACCGTACAGGACGCGATCCAGGTCGCCATCTGCGCGTTCAACGAGGGCGCGTGTCAGCCCGCGTCCGACTGGCGCGACCCGAGCGCGGCCCGCGCAACAGCATCGTCGTCGAGCATCCTCGCGCGGCCGCGGCTAACGACCGAATCGAACGACGCGCTACTGTCCGTGCCCGCGGAACGGCAGCGCCAGCATCGGGTCCGGCTTCTTCGCGTTGCGCACGGCGTAGATGCGCACGAACGCCCCCTCGGTCTGGGGCGCCATCACGTCAAACCCTAGGCGCGCCAGCTGCGCGCAGAACTTGTTCACGTCCTCGAAGTAGCTCGCGGCCTCCCAGATATGCACCCACCCGTCGAGGTGCAGGCAGCGGCGCGCCTCGCGCACGTAGTCGGTGAAATTCGCGCCCATCATCGACAGGCAGAAGATGGCGACATCCAGCACGCCGTTCTCCAGCGGGACGTGAGCGATGTCGCACGCGACGACGCTGTCGTTGATCGCGACGTGGTCGAAGCTGTGCACGCGGTGGCGGTCGGAGACGGCGGCCGCGATGAGCGCCTCGCCGCAGCCGAAGTCGCCTACGACGAGGCCCTCCCTCTCCGACTCAGAGAGCCAGCGGATCTCTTCCTTGTACGGGACCACGGGCCACGACTCCCGGAGCTGCCGATACATCGTGTGGTAGTGCGCCCACTCCTCGGGGTTGCTGGCGAGGCGCGCATGCGTCGACTCGCTGCTCGACGCGTACCAGCGATTGTTCATCTTCGCGAAGTCGCCGTAGCGCGCGACCCGGCGCTCGACCTCGGACGGCTCACCGGAGAGCGGGATCTTGATAACCGGCCGCTGGACCTCGTTGACCTTGCCGGTCTCCAGGCGCGCGAGCCAGTCCATGATGTCCTGCTGCGCCTGCGTGGGCGTGCGCAGATTGCCTTCGGGGACCACGCCGTCGACCGCTGCGTCGGCGATCGACTTCTTGTATTCGAGGCGGTGCAGCTTCGACGCGCAATAGGACCAGCGCTCTCCGTTCACCATCGCGAAGGTCACCGGGATGATGACGCGCACCTGGTCGAACCGGCTTCCCTGTCGATAGAGGCGCCCAACGAGCTGCTCGTATTCTGCGTTCGTCCACGGCAAGCAGTTGATGATCAGCTTGTTGCAGACGTACTGAAGCCCGTTCACGCCGGTGCCGATGCGGCTCGACGCGATCAGCACGTCGACGTTGCCGTCAGACTTCAAGAACTCCTTCAGGTGCGCGTCATCCGTCTCCCCGGTGAGGAGTCCCACGCGGTAGCCGGCGCTCTGGACTGCGTCGCGTAGCAGACCCGACACGCCGTCGACGTAGTGCGTGTAGATGAGGGTCTTCTCTCCCGGCACGAGGTTGCGGAGGATGGTCGGTATGCGGAGACCTGTGAGCACCCGTTCGAGCTCCAGGACGGTGCCGCGACCGACAGCGCGGATCTCGTCGAGCGACGCCTCGCAGTCGATCTCCTCCTTCACGACGTCGAGCTGAATCTTGTAGTCCGGCTTCCAGCGTGTCCCGAGCGTCACGAGGCGCTGGTACAGCCTCATGCAATTCTGCACCGTGGCGCGCGTCTCAAGGTCGTCGTGACGATGCCCCGTGATCATCTCGACGAGGCTCACGCCCTCTTGCAGCGTGTTGATGACCGGCGTTCCACTCATCCCGAGCACGCAGAGATCGGCGGACTTCTTCACCGCTTCTAGGATGAGGCCCTGCACGAGCCGCTTGCGTTTGGACATCTCCGCGCCGGCCTCGCGCTGCTTGGCGTAGTGGATCTCGTCGACGACGACGAAGTCGACGACGTTCCGGTCTAGAAACGCGACGAGCTCCTTCTCCGAGTTCGGCTGCTGAAATTGCTCATAGTTGAGGACGAGGTAGCGTGGCACCGTCTCCAGAGGATC
Source organism: Polyangiaceae bacterium (assembly GCA_043747665.1). Taxonomy (GTDB): domain Bacteria; phylum Myxococcota_A; class Polyangia; order Polyangiales; family Polyangiaceae; genus Labilithrix. Next base: position 1,956 of record JAYTOQ010000068.1, read on the forward strand.
CTTCCACTCCGGGTGCCACGTCTTCTTCGCCACTTCGGAGCTCGGGAACGCCCCCTTGATCTCGGTAGCCCAGTTCTCGACCACGGCGTTCGGGCAACAGATGACGGTGAGCGCGGCACCGACGACCCGCGTGGCCACGATGGCGCTGAGGGTCTTGCCCGCGCCCATTCCGGACCAGTTGCCGTAGCGGCGCTCGTTCCGTACAGACACAGCGACGCGCCGCTGCATGAGGTTCGGCTTCGTGACCTCGGCGCCGGGGCGCAGGCGGAAGGCGTAGCCCGCAGGAATCTGAAGCGCGTCCGCCTCATCGAACTCGGCTAGAAACCTGTCGCGAACGAGCGTCGAGTAGACGTCGCCCTTGAAGGAGGCCGCCTGGTCCCGGGCCTCCTTGGGATTGAGGTAGGCGTGGCGCCAGAGCTTCGCCTTCGCGCTGTCGAGCAAGAACTTCACCGTCTCGGCGTCGGCGTTCGCGACGAGCACGCTGTCGAGCGCTGCGAGCGCGTCCTGCGTCTTGACGAGCGGCATCTCGTCGTCCGCGGCAGCGGCGGCAGCCGCCGACGCGCCCGTTGCATCGACGTCCCGGCTCACGTCCACGTCGACGCGCTCGCCCTCGTCCAAGGGCTCGGGCGCGGCGGGCAGTGCGAAGGGATCCGACGCCGTGGCGGGCTTCTCCGCCGCCCGACCGTCGACGATCTCGAGAGTTAGGGCCTTATCCGCGGCGAACGCATCGACGAGCGAGGGCTTGCCCTCGGCGAATTTTTCGAGTTCCTCCCGCGGGAAGCGCCCAGTGGAGATCGCCATCACGAAAGGCCGCGAGTCCTTGTCGGCGAAGACGCCGGCCTGCATCGCGAGCGCGAACATCTCGCTGGGGTTGAACGCGGCGACGTGAGTGAGGAGCGACTTGACGAACGCCCGAATGTTGTCGAGCGACCATCCGCCGTAGCACGTTGAGCAGTTGCGGCTCCCGCGCGCCCGCGACCGCACGGTCGCCTGATAGTCGTGCCCGTTCGGACAGAGCCACCAAGCATTCATGACGTGATCGGCCTCGACCTGCGCGGGCGTGATCTCACCGTTGCGCGTCGGGTGCCATTCGGCGGCGACCGCCGCGTTCAGGGTGGCGAGGGATTTCTCGCTGGCCATGCAGACGGGGCAACTCGCGTCCCGCACCATGAGCAGCGGCGAGCGCTGGAAGGAGTGGCCCTTCGGACAACGCCACCACGCGTTGGCGACCTGAGCGGCATCGACCGCGTCCGGCGAGAGGTCGCCGTTCTTCTCCGCGTTCCAGAGAGGGACGAGGCTCGGCCGCGCCTTGGCGATCGAGCTCGTGCTCGGGCCGCGGCGACAATCAGGGCACGCGGAGTCACTGAGCATGCTCCGCGGCGAGCGCTGGAAGGAGTGCCCGTTCTCGCAGCGCCACCAGGCGGCGCGGAAGCTCCGCACGAGAACCGACGCGTCGGCGCCGTTCTTCGTGTCGTCCCAGAGCTTGCTCAGAAGCGGGTGTACGGCGACGGACTCAGCCACGTTCTTCCCCTCACGAGCCGGCCGGCTCGATACGATGCTCTCACGTCAGACGACGCGCTTGTCCCAGGATACCTCCAACCTGCCGGTCCACGCGTCGCGCGTGACCTCGGGCGAGCCGGCGCACGCAACTTTCTGCTCAGGCGGTCGAACAGACAGCCATGACGTCTGAGGAAGTCGTGCGGGTCCTCGTGCTCGCCGGCTGGCTACCCAGGACACCGCGAAAACCGAGGCGTTCGTGGACGAGTGGGCACCACTTAGGCCCCGCCCTGTCGAGAGTGCTAGGGTTCGGACAGGAGATCACGGTGGCAACGGCGGACATCTACGGCGGGTTGAATCCCTGGGACGTCCCGGCCTACACGCTGCCGGCGGCGGCGCGGCACGTCCGTCTTCCCGCAGCCACGCTCCGCTCGTGGGTATGTGGCCGCCCCTATCCCGTTGGAGAGGAGACCAGGCGGTCCCTTCCGTTGATCAGAGTGTCGAACCGTCGCCCTCGGTTTCTCACGTTCACGAACTTGGTAGAGGCTCACGTCCTCGCCTCGATGCGCCGCAAGCACGAGTTGCCCATGCGTACCGTTCGCAAGGCGATCAAGTTCGTCGAGGAGGAGCTCGAAGTGCCACACCCGCTCGCCACCGAGGCGTTCAAGACCAACGGGGTGGACCTTTTCGTGGAGCGGTATGGCAGGTTGATCAACGCGTCCAAGGACGGTCAAGGCGAGATCAAGCATGCTATCGAAGCCGGTCTTACTCGCATCAACTACGAGATGGGGATCGCGCTCCAGCTCTTCCCTCTCACCCGAGCGGACGGATTCGCTCAGCCCAAGTTGATCATGATCGATCCGCGACTCGCGTTCGGCCGTCCTGTCCTCGCCGGCTCCGGCGTTCCCGTCGACGAGGTGGCCCAACGATTCCAGGCCGGGGAATCCGCCGCAGAACTGGCTGGAGACTTCCGAGTCGAGGAAGAGATGGTCGAGGAAGCCATCCGCGCGTCGCGTGCGGCTGCCTGAACCGTTCACGTTCTTCCTCGATCGCTGCCTGGGGACGAAGGCCGTCCCTCGGGTCATCACTCCCGCGCTGGCACAAGAAGAGAAGCTCATTCTCCTGGACGATCACTTCGCGTCGAACGCCTTAGACGCCTCGTGGATCCCGCAGGTTGGTGCAAAGGGCTGGGTCATCATCACGAAGGACTCGGCGATGCGGCGGAACCCGCTCGAAATTCAGGCCCTCTTGGCAGCCCGTACGGCTGTTTTCTTTTTTGCGAACGCAAGCCTGCTCGGATCGCAGGTCGGCGACGCCCTCGCCTTGGCGCTCCCCGGTATGCGCAAGGCCATTCGACGCTTCAAGGTGCCCCTGATCGGTCGCGTGAATGCCGCGGGCGAAGTTGCGGTCCTGTACGACGACGGGATGGAACTGAAACCACCGAAGCACATCAAGATTCCGCGGCTCGGTCGGCTCTAATCCGGACGCATCAAGCTAGCGGACCCGGAAGGCCTGCGCCCGCCACGTCAACACGGCGAAGAGGTAAGTGCGGCGGCCGCGCTGTCTCAATGTCTCGTCACGAGTCGGGCGGTCACGCTCCCTCGGTCACGAGTCGGGCGGCTCGATGCAGTCGTCGCTCGTCCAGCGAGGATCGCGCGAGTCGAGCCCGCTCGGCACACCGGGGCCTTGGACCGTTCTGCCCTCGGCTTCGTCCTCGGCGACGAGGCGATTCAGTTCAAGGAGGAATTCAGTGGCTCCAAGATCGGCCGGCATGCCGTACGCGGATCGGACCGTGTCGTCGAGCGTCGCTTGCGCGTCCTTCAGCGGATGTGACCCCGACACCTCGGCGGCCTGGTGGAGCGCGCGAAGCGACCAGCCGTTCTCGTTCATGAGCGTGTCGCGGACCCGGCGAAGGTTGCGCGCGGCGGCAGCGACGGCTTCGACCTCGTGCTCGCTGGGCTCTTGCGGCCACGGGAAAGTCGTCCACACCTCCATCGTGTAGCGCGTGTCTTCCTTGATCCTGCTGCCCTGAGACACCGCCCAGCTCCAGTGGCTATTCGACTGCAAGATCCCGAAAGAGTAATCGTCGTCGAAGCCGAACAGCTGCAACGAGTGCGTTGGAAACAATCGACGCGAAAGGAACATAAAAACCGGTCGCGCCGCATGAGCAGAACATGCAATGAGGCGTTTCTTGTCGGCCACGTCGCGAAAAAAACCGTCGCGCGGTCGCCACGGCTGCCACCACCGATCGATCCACCCGTCGTACGTCGAACCCTTCGAGCGTACGTAGGGAAGGACGTTGGTTTGCAGGAATTCGAAGGCTTTCCCGCCCTTCCTTGCCGCCGCTTCGGTCTCACACGAGCTCATATCAACCGTGAAGTTCGGATTGACCTCAAGTCGGCCCGTAAACAAACGGGTCGCGTCAGCGACAGCCCGCAAGAACGGCGCCGCAGCGCGATCTGTACGGAGCTTCGTTGCGTCAGAAGCCGAAAGCTCAAACAGCTTCGAACCGAATATCATCCCTTGACTCGTGCCGGCCGCGTTCGCCTTTAGCGGTTTGGCACCGCCCAAGTCGGCATGGAGTTGTAGGTGCGGGGCGATGAGCGACAGTTCATAGACGCGGTCGTCGACGATTAGCGACCGCGGTCCGCTCGATGGCCCTTTGACCCAGTTCACCATCGAGACCGTGACGGCGGCTTCGCCCGGCCAGTCTCGTGATGAGACGGCGTTCGTGATCGTGCCGTCATTCGAGACGATGTAGTCGGTCGACGCTTCACGCGTGTTCCCATCGCGGATCGAGTTCGTCCCGATCAGCCCCGCGCGCCTCCCCGGCTGGAGATGGTCGTGGGCGAGTCGAAACCAATATGCGCAGAGGTCGGTGCGCCCGTTCACACCAGGGAAACGCTCTTGCAGTCGCCGAAGGTAGGGCTCACCCAGCTCACTACGCACCTTCAGTCCACCGAGAAACGGCGGGTTGCTGACGATCGCGTCGACGTCTGGCCACTTGGTGAAAAGCGCATCCGCGCAGACGATGTTCGTTTCGAGATTGTCGAGCGGCAGCGACGGGTCGACGTCGAGCTCCATCTGCCCGACGAGGTCCGCGGCGATCTCACGGCGCTCGTCGAAGGCGATCTTCTTCGCGATGTTGAGCGTCACCTTCGCGAGCTCGACGGCGAACGGATTGATGTCGATGCCGAAGAAGCTCGACGTCTGAATGCCCGCGCCCCACGTCACCTTCGCCTTCCCCTCGCCCTTCGTGGACGGGAACTCGCGGATGCGCGCGAGTAGCTCGGTGTCGAGGCGGTACATCTCGCGGAACGCGACATAAAGGAAGTTTCCGCTCCCGCACGCCGGATCGAGCACCCGGAACTGGAGGAGCGCCGCGCGCACGTCGAGGAGTTCGAACAGCGACTTCGCCTCGCGGATCCGAAGGCGCCACGGCTCGACGATCGTCGGGCCGACGACGCGCATGATGTCGTCGTGCGCCGTGTAGTGTGCCCCGCTCTTGTGCCGCTCGGCGTCATTCATGATGCCCTGGAAGACGCTCCCGAAAATGTGCGGGTCGACGTACTTCCAGTTCGCCTCTGAGGCCTTCGTCAACGCGGTGAGCTGCGCATCGCCGAGCGGGAGCGTCACCGGATCGGTGAAGAGGCCGCCGTTGAAGAACGGGACGGCGCGCGGGCCCGGGACGTCGCGCGTGCTCATCAGCCGGAACAGCTCGCGCAGCCTCTCCTCGACGTCGCCCCGACGTGCGCCGTCATAGAGGAGCGTCGTAAAATACTCCTGTGGCAAGAGGCCGATGTCCTCCGCGAACATCGTCAGGATGCACTGGAGGGTGAACTGCACCACTTCGCGGTCGCGCCCCTGGTGCTGTTGGTTGAGGCTCGTGTAGAGGCGCGCGACGAGCTCGGCGACCTCGCGCGACACCTTCGATACGTTGATGATTTTCGGTGTCGTCCCGGGCACCCAGTTCGCCGAGAGGAACGGGAACGCCTCGCTGTACTTCGGGAGGTCGTCGAGCGGGATCGCGAGCCTAGGCGCGTCGCGGTCGCGTCCGAGATCGTAGAGCTGGAGGTCGCGCTGGTTCGTGAGCACTACGTATTGCGGGACCGGATCGATCTGCAGGCAGACGCGGAGCAAATCCTTCCACGCGAAGTCGAGCATCACGTCATGCTTCACGACCTCGACGAGGACCCGGCGCTCTTTCCAGAACAGCGCGACTTCCCTGGTCGCTCGCTGTCCGTTGTCCACGACCGACAGCGACGCCGGCATCGTGGCGTCGGGTGGGCCTGCCTCGGGCCAGCCAAAGCACTGGAGCAGGCGCGAGGTGAATGCCGTCGCTGCGTCGCGTCCTCGGTAGCCGCCGGCGGTGTCGAGGATGAAACGGCGGAGCGCCGATTTCAGGGCCCCCTCGCTGCGAACACTCGCCGGTGGCGGCGTGCTGCTCGCCGGTGGCGGCGGGCTGCTCGCGGACGCAAGGTCCTGCGACGGCGACTCTTCGGCCCCGAGGATGCGTTCCACGAGCTTCGATTTCTCGCGGCCAGCGGAGTCGAGGCCGAGGGCCTCGCACGCAGCCTGGAGCTCCTCGCGCAGCAGGACGTCCAGCACGCGCCGGAAGTCGAGCGAGCGCTTCCGAACGATGGCGTCGACATGAGCATCGATCGACCGGCGGTCGGCAACGTCGAGCTCGAAGCGGGCGGTCAGCTCTCCTAGACGATCCCGAGAAAGCTGCGCGAGGACGAGGCGGCGTTCCTTCGGCGAAAGCGGAAGCACGGACGGCATGCCGGGGTGAGGATAACGCGGAAGGTCCTTCGTGCGTTGGTCTCGCGATAATCGCTTCCCCGAAAGCTGCGCACGGGAACCCGCTAGGCAGGAGGCAGCAGCGACCCCCGCTGTCGCTGCTCGCGTAGGTCGCGGGCGCCTATGGCGTCCGCGTGCGCGTTGACGTCGACGTCCTCACGACTTCTCTATAGCCTGCGAGGTCGTGGGCGCGTCTGATGGCGCAAGGGGAGGAAGTCGATGCGAATGTTTGCTCGCGCAGCGCGGGGCATTGGGCTGTCAACGTGTGCGCTTCTGCTCGCGGGATGCGGGATGGTCGGGTGGAAGTACAACTACGGCGGCCACGAGTACACGATGACGAAGTCGAACAGCGATTACCACGAGCACGCCGTCAAGGACGTGCGCACTCGATTCGGTGATCCAAGCTCGCAGGACGACGTAGCGAAGCTGAAGGGCGCCTGCGAACTCCTTCAGAAGTACGCGGCAGACGCGCCCGACCCGGGGCAGTTCACGCCGGCGCGCGAGCTGTTGGACAACGAAGCCCATACCGCGTGCGAACGGGCGCACTCTGCGAAGGAGCAAGCTGATCGAAAAGCGGAAGCGGATCGGCGTGACGCGGAAAACGAACGGCGACGACACGACGCTGAGCAACAGCGCGATGCCCAGGACCGCCAGCGAATCGCGGACAGGCAGAATCAAGAGAACCAGCGTCTGGCGATGACGCTTGAGCGCGACACACGGACCGTCGAGAACTGCGACGCAACCGAAAGCGCTCGCGCCGCCCGCCGACGACACGCCACCATCGTGGATCAGGCCCCCGGCGCCGCCGTTCGGAAGCAGTGTGTCCCGCACAAGGGGACCGTCACGATGAAGGCCGAGTGCAAGGACGCGAACGGGTTCGTGCGGCCGTGTACGAAGACCGTCGCAAGCGGTGACATTGCAGGGTACAGGTGCCCAAAGACGATGGACCCCGAGGTCGTGCAGCTTGGTCTCTTCCAACTCGATCTTCTGGAGTCCTACCCCTACCCCGAGGACCGCTCGATTCGCCTTCGCGACTCTGAGTGCGATGAGGCACGCGCCCGCTTCAAGCAGAACCGAGAAAAGGTCGGGACGACGCCCGCCGCTGTCGGGTCGCAGCCGTGAAGCTGTCGCGCGGCGCAATGGCCGCAGCCGCTGTAGCGCTCGTCATCGTGGGCGGCGGCGTCTACGCCTGGCGCGAGTGGTGCCACTCCCCGACCTACTCCCTCAAGGCCGTCGCCGCCGCGGTCGAGCATCGCGACCGCTACGACTTCGAGAAGTACGTCGACATCGATACGGTGCTGCAATCCGTCATCGCTGATGCCGCCGAGGGGAATGCGCTAGCAAGCGCGATGGGTGGCGCAGTGATGACCCAGCTCAAGCCGCAGGTCATCAAAGCGATCGAGGACGGCGCGGTGCCGACAGATTCGCAGTTCGGACAGGGTATCCAGAAGACTCTCGGAGGTCAGCTTCCGCCGATCGATCGTCAGGGCCGCAACGCATACTTCTCGATCCCCGTGACGACGAAGAGAGGCGCACCGTTCGCGCTCAAGATCCACATGACGCAGGTGCCCGATGGGTACTGGAGGATTGACCGCCTGGCGAATGTGAAGGAGCTGCGCTCCGTCGAAGACCAGGAAGAGAAGGTGCGGAAGGCCGCAATCGCCAAAGCCAACGAGGAGAAGATCAGCAAGCTCCACGTCGCGGCGAAACTCCACACGTCCATTGCCGAGGGGTGGACGAAAAAGAACCGTTTCCAGATTCGTTTCGAGAACAAAGGTGACACAGCGATTGCGGGTTTCGCGGGCCGCATTCGAATGCCCGAGCAGGAGTACACTCAGGGCATCAAGGGCAGGACCCAGATCGCGCCGGGCGCGACCGAGAACCTCGTCTGGGAATTCGACGAGAATCGCTTCATGGCAGACACGGTCCGCGCCTACGCCGCAGGCGAGACCGACCAATTCGACGTGGACGTCGAATCGCTGACCTACGCAGACGGCACGACCGTGAAGCACGGCAGCGACGAACCCTAGAGGTGGACCTTGGTCGGGCTCCGCCGATCGCAGACTGGGCCGGTTCGCGTCGGTGAAGGACCGTCAGCTAGTCGAGGCTACGGAGCCGCTTTTCTTTCGAGCGTTCGAAGGTGCTCCGCCACGCGCGCTGTGACCCATCAGCGACGCCGGGATGATTCCCGCGGCTGCGCCGTGCAGGCTCAGGCGCGACGCGGAGGTTGCCAGTGGCGAGCGCACGGAAGATCGAGGACGAGACCGAAGCACGCCGGTGCCTGCGCGCAGCAAAGCTCGCGGGTTACAGCGCGG
>JAYTOQ010000069.1:0-4387 GCA_043747665.1 Polyangiaceae bacterium
TCGGTCGCAGAAGATGCGGCTGCACGCCGAGCTCCTTCGCGCGCGTGCCCAGCGCGACGTACTCGTTCGGGTTGGACTGCGCCTGTGCCTGCTGCACCGGCTTCTGGGCGGTGGCGACCTGCGCAACCTGCTTCTGGCAACGCGGGTCACCCGCCCAGGCCTCGACGAGGAGATCGCTGGCGCGGCCTTCGAGCAGCGCCACCATGGAGTCGGTGAAGCGCTTGGTCGCCGACTCGAGCTTCTCGGTGCCCTTCTGCGCGTGCGCTTCGCCGATGGCGAGCACGGCGGGGTCGTGCGCGAGGACCCAGCGGAAGGCGTCCGCGTTCGACGCGAAGCGCACGCACGAAGGGCCCGCACGTCCGGCCGCGCACGCGGTCGCTCCCGCGGGCAACGGAACGTCGCCCCCATCTGCGCTCGGCGACGCGCTCGGCGACACGCTCGGCGCGGCGCTCGGCGACACGCTCGGCGCGGCCCCACCGGATGCGGCCACGGCCGGGTCACCCTGCGGCGGCGAGCGCGAACAGCCGCCGGCCAGTAGCGGGATCACGAGCATCGCCATCGCGCCGAACGGGCGTGCGGAGGTCTTCGACGTCATCCCGTCCATCGACCAGGACGATACCGGAAGGTTCCCGGGTCGTGCACCACGCGCACGATCTTGCGTCAGCTCACTGACGACGCCGCGCGCAAGAGCGCCCGACGATCCGGCGCCGGTCGGCAAAATACCTCGAAACACGGCATGGCACGCAGCGTGCGAAGCGACGCGGGCCATGAACCCGCAACCCTGGATTGGTCACGCGCTGCTCCTTCTCGCCTGCGCGAGCACCGCATGTTCGAGCAGCGACGGGCCCGCGCCGTCCACCCCCGCTCCCGCCGCGACGACGACGCCCGCGGTCGACCCGCCTGCCCCCGTCGAGTGCGGCGCGGGGAGCTATCGAACGTCGCAGCACACGTGCGAGACGTATCCCGGTCTCGCGGTGCAGCGCTCGTCGGCGGTCATTGCGCCCGTCCGCGATCATCACGCGACCACCGTGGTGGAGACCGCTGCCGGCCCGTATCTCTACGTGTTCGGCGGCACCGACGACTGGACCGCGCTGCACAACGACGCGCAGCGCGCGCGCATTCACGACGACGGCACCCTCGACGCCTTCGAGCCCGCCGGCACGCTACCCGCGCCGCGCGCAGGTCACTGCCTCGTGAAGATCAAGGATCGCTACCTGCTCGCGGGCGGCATCACGGGCGGCAGCTTGAAGATGGCGGTGAGCGCCACGACCGTCCTCCTCACCCTCGGCGCCGACGGCAAGGTCGCGGCCACCGAGCCCGGGCCCGATCTGCCGAAGGCGGTCATGCATCTGACGTGCGACGTCGACGGCGAGTACGTCTACGCCCTCGGCGGCCGCGGCTCCGACAGCAAGAGCACCACGATGAGCGCGCGGGCCCGCATCGGCGCAGACGGCACCCTAGGGAAGTTCGAGGCGCAGACCGCGCTGAAGCCGGATCGCAGCCATCACGCGGCGTTCATCCGGGACAAGAGGGTGTACGTGGTCGGCGGCCTCACGGGCGATCCGACCAGCGCCGACATCGTCGATCACAGCGACGCGATCATGGCGACCATCGGCGACGACGGCGTGCTCGGTGCATGGAGCACCGCCGGCAAGCTCCCGACGTCGCTCAGCGTGAGCTCGGCGCAGCTCTTCAAAGACGCGGTCTACCTGGTCGGTGGCCTCGAGGGCACCGCTACCTTCAGCGACAAGGTCCGCCGCGCGACCTTCAACGTCGACGGCACGCTGAGCGCCTTCGATACGTTGCCGACGACGCTTCCCGCCCCGCGCGGTCACGTTCACCAGACCCCGATGTGGAAGACGTTTTTCTTCTCGGTGGGCGGCAAGGACCAGAACGAGACCTCGCTCGGCACCGTGGACATCGGCGCCTTCCATTGAGCTGACGGGAGGCGCGGGGAGAGCCTTTACTCGGCGGCGGCGTTCAAGCACTCCACGAGCCGCGGCGCGATGGAGACGACGTCCTCCTTCGGCAGCTTCTGGCTGCCAGGATGCGAGTCCGTGCCCATGATCGACGCGAAGACGCCCGACGCGTGCAGCTTGGCCAGCGCATCGCCGGGGAGCACGAGATGGCTCGCGATGGCGTGCACCTTCGTCGCGCCGGCGGCGAGATACGACCTTGCCGCCTGCACGAGGGAGGAGCCGGTGCGAATCATGTCGTCGTAGACGACGACCTCCCTGCCCCTCACGTCGGCGTTCACGCCGGTCACCGCGAGCGCGCCGGACTTCGCGTCGCGGCTCTTGTATACGAACGCCGGCTCGACGCCGAGCACGCGCGCGAGGCTCTGGACCCACTTCGCGCGGCCCGCGTCGCACGCCCCGAGCACGAAGGGCGTGGCCCCCATGCGCTCCTGGATCTTTTTCGTGATCATCGGCGCGCCGTAGATGTGACGCGTGAGCACGCGGTCATCGAGATAGAATTCGATACCGTCGGTGTGGAGGTCGAAGAGAAAGAGGCGTGTTCCTCCCTCGGGCGCCGGGATCGACGAGAGCAGACGCGCGCGGGTCTTCGCGACCACCACCTCGCCGGGGCGTACGGCTCGCTCCATCGTCTGGTAGCCGAAGTACGGGATGACGATCGCCAGCGATCGTGCGCCGCCGCGCGCGATGCCGGAGGCGAGGTCGAAGACCTCGAGCCAGTCGATGTCGGTGGGGGTCCCCCCGAGGAGGACCACGTCACGGCCCCAGAGATCCGAAGTGATCCGCAGGTAGCGCTCGCCGTCCGGGAAGTACTTTCGCTCCGTCTTTCCCTGCTCGAAATCGCCGTGCGCCAGAAAGCCCGGCTCCAGGTACTCGTACGAGGGAATGCTGAACAGCAGGCGTCGAGACATCGACTCGGTACTACCACGATCCTGCGTGTAAGATTCCTGACCGTGACGACGTCCAAACCCCCGCCCCCGCTCCTCGCCATTCTCACGCTCGCGCTCTGCGCGGTCGGGTCCTCGGGCTGCGCATCGAAGCCAACGATGCGGCTCAATCATGCCGAGATCAGCGGCGTGCAGATCGCCTTCCCGCCGTCGGTGGGCGTGGTGATGACCATCGTGCTCGACGTCTACAACCCCAACTCCTACGACGTCGCCGTCCGCGCGATGCGCGGCACCGCGACCATGGCGAACAAGTACACGCTGCCCGTCGACTTCCGCCCCGGCGGCGAAGGCGTCTGGATGGCGGCGAACGCCACCACCTCGATGCGCGTCCCGGTCACGGTGCCGGTCGATCTCGCGCTCACCCTGCTGCGCGAGTCGTACACGTCGCCGGTCGTCCCGTTCCACGTGGTGGGCGCGGCCGACGTCACCGCCACGCGCACCTTCAAGATCGAGAAGGACAACTACGCGGTCGACGAGGTCGGCTCGTTCTCGCGCGACCAGCTCGCGATGGCGATCCCGCACTTCTGACCCGACGTGGTAAATCCCGGCAATGACGTACGAGGAGCTGAAGCGCGCATGGGAGAGCAGGGTCCAGGCCATCGAGGCGAAGGACAAGCCGCGGCCGCGCCTGCTCAACCTCGCCGGGCACGCCGACGTCGCCCCGCTCTACGGACCTGACGATCTCGCGAGCTTCGATGCGGCGCGCGACCTCGGCGTCCCGGGCTCTCCGCCGTTCACGCGCGGCGTGCAGGCCAACATGTACCGCGGTCGCTACTGGACCATGCGCCAGTACGCCGGCTTCGGAACCGCCGCGGAGTCGAACGAGCGCTACCACTACCTCCTCGCGCAAGGGCAGACCGGTCTGTCTGTCGCGTTCGATCTTCCGACGCAGATGGGCCGCGATTCCGACGATGAACGCAGCCTCGGCGAGGTGGGGCGCGTCGGCGTCGCCATCGATTCGCTCGACGACATGCGCGCGCTCTTGAAGGGCCTGCCGCTCGACAAGATCTCGACGTCGATGACCATCAACGCGACGGCGTCGACGCTGCTCTGTCTCTACATCGCCGTCGCCGAGGAGCAGGGCGTGCCGCGCGAGAAGCTGCGCGGCACCATCCAGAACGACATCCTCAAGGAGTACATGGCTCGCGGGACGTACATATACCCGCCGCGCCCGTCGCTCCGGCTCATCACCGACATCTTCGGGTTCTGCGGCCGGGAAGTGCCGGCGTGGAACACCATCTCGATCAGCGGCTACCACATCCGCGAAGCGGGCTGCGACGCGGTCCAGGAGGTGGCGTTCACGATCGCCGACGGGCTCGCGTACGTGCAGGCCGCCGTCGATGCCGGTCTCGACGTCGACAAGTTCGGCGCGCAGCTCTCGTTCTTCTTCAACGTGCACAACAACCTCATCGAGGAGGTGGCGAAGTTCCGCGCGGCGCGCCGCATGTGGAGCCGCCTCATGAG
>JAYTOQ010000070.1:0-4196 GCA_043747665.1 Polyangiaceae bacterium
CCACCGATGTTTCAGCATGAAGGGCCGGGCCGCTCGGACCGACAGAATCGAGGGCTCGCGGGCTATCTCGCGTTCGTCGGTGGGTTCGTGAACTCGGCCGGGTTCGTCCTGATTGGCTCGTTCACGTCGCACGTGACCGGCAACGTCGGCCGGCTGGCGAACGACCTCGCCTACCGTCAGTACGATGCCGCGGCGGCGGTGCTGCCCATGATCATCGCGTTCTTTGCGGGCGCGTTCGTCGCGAGCATGGCCATCGAGAGCAACTTCTTCGGCAGGACCGCCAATGCCTATGGCGCCGCGCTTCTCGGCGAGGCTGCGCTCCTCGTGCTCTTCATGGCCGTCTCGCACCTCACTATTGTGCCACACCCGCGCGTCCAAGACGCCGAGGCCGCGATCCTTTGCGCCGCGATGGGGATGCAGAACAGCCTCGTGACGAGGTTGTCCGGCGCCGTCGTTCGGACCACGCATCTCACGGGCGTCATCACCGACCTCGGCATCGAGGCCGCGCGCTGGTTCCGCTGGTGGCGCGGGGCGATTTCCGGGACCATGCGTATCAAGCTCTCGTTCGGCCGGAACCCGCCCGAGAAGCCCACGGGGCTGAAGGCCTTGCTGCTCGCCACCATCGCCGGGGCGTTCATCCTCGGCGCGATGGCCGGCGCGCTGACCGTCGTGCGGCTGCATCACGCCGCCATGATCCCGCCGAGCGTCGCCGTCGTCGCGTGCGCACTCTACGCGTTCGCGAGCAGCCGCCGTGGCGCTCCAGACGAGCACGGCGGAGCCGCGAAGAGCCGTCGCTAGGCGTTCTTCGCGCGCTCCAACGCCGTCCGTCAAGGCGCGCGCGTCGGGCAACACGCATGGTGCGACGGAGTCAGCGCGAACGCCGATCCGATCCCGACCTGCGTGGCCACTCCCACCGTGCTCCACAGCCCGAACGCGAGGACCACCGCGCCGGCCGTCCGCTTCACCCACGGCCGCGCCAGCGAGCGAGCGACGGTCTGCGCGAAGGCGCTCATCGTCAGCATGACCGGGAGCGTCGCCAGGCCGAAGGCGGCCATCGTCGCGCCGCCCATCCATGGCGACTCGGCCGACGTCGCCAGCGCCAGCGCACCATAGAGCAGGCCGCATGGCATCAGTCCCCACAGCGCGCCCAGCGCGAGCGCATGCCAGGGCGTGCGCAGCGGAAGCACGCGCTTCGTGAGCGGCGCGATCCGGGTCCACAGCGGCGCGCCCAGCGCCTCGAGCGCTCGGATGCCCGAAGGCAACCCGGCGAGATGGAGGCCGACCGCCAGCATGCAGAGCGCGGCCACCGCCCGGAGGCCGATACGCACGCCGTCGAGCGGGATGACGCCCGTCGAGAGCGTCCCCAGCGCTCCGAAGAGAACGCCGAGCAGCGTGTACGACGCGACGCGACCGCCGTTGTACGCAAGCCAGTACGGCGCGGTGGCGAGACGCGTTCCCTTGCGCGCGCTCGCGGAGGGACACCGCGGCGCCGCTGAGCAGAGGACGCCCACGACGCCGCCGCACATCGCGACGCAGTGGACGCCTCCGAAGAGGCCCATCAGGAACGCGGAGAGGACGATCGGGCTCATGGCGGTCGCCTCACAGTGCTCCGAGAAAAACGGCGCGGGCCGCGTGCACGCGCGCGTCGCTGGCGCCGCTCTCGCGCACGCGGATGACGAAGGCGCGGTCGGCCCGGAAGTGCGACTGATCCATGGTGACGAACACGGGGACACGCCGGCTGCCGAGCGGCTCGATGTCGACGTGCGCCATGGCGACGACGAACGTGAGGTCGGGGTCGCCCACCGCCTCGATGTCGAACGACGAAGCGCTCGATTGCTTGTTCACGACATGGAGCTCGAACGCGTTGCGGATCACGCCTCCGTCGCGCGTGTAGGGCGTGCCGGCGAGCCGCACGATGTTCGCCTCGAACGGCTCTCGCTGCCGGAACGCGAACGTCGCCACGATCGCGCCCACCAAGAGAAATGCCGTGTAAACCGCAAGTCGAGGCCGCCAGAACCGCCGTGTCTCGCCGCGGAGACCGCGCAGCGAGTCGTACCGGATCAGGCCGCGCGCGCGGCCGACCTTGTCCATCACGTCGTCGCATGCGTCGATGCATGCCGTGCACGCGAGGCAATCGAGCTGGAGCCCCTCGCGGATGTCGATGCCGGTCGGGCACACGACCACGCAGCGGTTGCACTCGACGCAGTCGCCGGTCTTCGAGTCGCCCGTCTGCGCGAGAGCGGACGCCTTGGTTATCTTCGCGCGCGGCTCGCCGCGCCGCTCGTCGTAGCCGACGACCAGCGAGTCGTCGTCGATGAGGACGGACTGCAGCCGTCCGTAGGGACACACGACCACGCAGAGCTGCTCGCGGAAGAACGCGAAGTTCCCGTAGAACACGCCGGTCGTGACGATCATCCACGCGAACGCCTCGGGATGCGCCGAAGGCCTGGTGCGCACCATCGCGAACACCTGCGGCAGCGAGACGAAGTAGGCGAGGAACACGTGCGCGACGAGGAGAGCGGCGACCACGTACGCAGCATGCGTGGCGACGCCGCGCCAGGCGCGATCCGCGGTGAACGGCCCCTTCGCTCGGCGCATCGCCACGTTGCGAGGCCCGTTGATCAGCCGCTCGATCGGGCGGAAGACGCCCTCGAGGAACACCGTCTGCGGACATGCCCATCCGCACCATACGCGACCGAGCACGGCGGTGGCATAGAGGAGCCCGAACGCTACCCCGCTCAGCATGAAGAACAGGAGCCACATGTCCTGGGCGTTGAACGTGAGCCCGAAGAGGAAGAATTGCCGCTTGTCCACGTCGAGGAATACCGCCGGGTGACCTCCGATGGGGATCCACGGCAGCGCCGCCCACAGCACGATCAGCGCCCAGAAGACCACCCGCCGCGCGCGCGCGAAGCGACCCGCGACGTCGGCGGGATAGGGACGCTTGTGCTTGCCGTCGCGACCGAGGGAACCCTCGCCGAGGACGCGCAGCTGGTGGAGATTGGCCATGATGAGTTACTTCGGTGTATGCCGGATATCGAATGCCGGATATCGAATGCTGGATATCGAATGCCGTATATCGAATCAGGGATTGGTGGAGAGGATCTCCCGCTCGCCCTGAGCGGCCTTGCCGCCAGCGACGTTGGTGCCGCGGATCGTGAGCACATAAGCGGTCACCGCCTGGACGCGCTCCGGACCGAGCTGCGGACCCCATGCGGGCATGCCCTTGTCGGCCACGCCGTTGAGGACCGTCTTGTAGACCTTGTCGGCGGCGCCGCCGTGCAGCCAGAAGTCGTCGGTGAGGTTCGGTCCAACGACGCCGCCGCCGTCCGCACGATGACAGGCCGCGCAGGTGGTGGTGAAGACCTGCTTGCCACGGGCCACCGTCCCGCGGTCCTTCGAGAGCGTGGCGAGCGCCTCGGAGGTGACAGGGCCGACCAGCTTCGCCGCGCCGGCCTGCGCGGCCGCCGCCCGGTCCATCTCCGCTTCGTAGGCCGCTCCCGGGAGATCGGCGTAGCCGGCGGTCTGGTAGACGAACCAGTATCCGAAGCCGAAGACGACGCTTCCGAAGAGGGTGTACAGCCACCAGTTCGGCAGCTTGTTGTCGTACTCCTCGATGCCGTCGATCTCGTGAATGACCTTGTTCTCGGAGGGGGTCTCCGGATCCTCGTGCTTGCTCATCGGCCCGCTCCGTTGTCGTCGTTGGCGTCGTCGTCGAGAGGCATCCGCGCGAGCGGGTCGTAGGCCGCCGAGCGCTTCCGCATCGTCATGAAGAACATGACCGCGAACACGGTGAGGAAGATGAAGAGCGCGATGAGCGGCAACGCCAGCAACGGGCTCCGCGCGAGCAGCTCGGATTTCATTTTGCACCTCCGTTCGTGTTCGTGTTCGTGTCCGTGAGGACCGGCGCTGCCGCGACGGCGCCCCCGGGCTTGCTGGGCGGCGGGCTCTTCCCGAGGCGCTGCAGATAGGCGATCACGGCGACCATCTCCGCGTCGCTGTCGACCTTCACGCCCTCCGCGAAGAGGTCCTTCGCGATCGCGCCGCCCTGCTCTGCGGCATCCGCTCGAGCTCCTTTGATGTCGGCGTTCGTGTAAGGCACGCCGATGGATCGCATCGCGCTCATCTTCTCGTCGGTGCGGGCCAGGTCGACCTTCTCCGTGGCGAAGTGCGCGTAGGAAGGCATGTTCGAGCCG
>JAYTOQ010000071.1:0-2888 GCA_043747665.1 Polyangiaceae bacterium
GAGCGGCAAGCGCCTCTGGGCACGCCCCAGCGGCGGCGTCGCGCTCCTCGGCGCGGGTGACGACGGCACCATCACCGCCGTCACGCTCTCGCGCGGCACCGGCTCGACCATCCTCGTCGTCGGACGCGACGGCAGCGTGAAGCGCCAGATCGAGACCGACAAGGCGGTCGGCGATCCCGCGGTCGTGGCAGGGGTCATCCTCGTTCCGTGGTCGAACCAGTACGTGAGCGCCATCGACGCCGCGACGGGCGACGAGCTCGGACGCGTCACCCTGCGCGACAAGGTCTCGCGCGCCGACCAGATCGGCGGCGCGGTGTACTTCGGCGAGGTGTCGTACGTCCGCTTCGACGACAAGATCAAGATGGCCTCGCAGGGGGGCGCCAACCGCGTCGGCATTCCCGCGCGCGAGCTGCCCGGCACGCCGCGCCTCTTCGTGCCCGGCACCGAGAAGCAGCCCGCAGTCGCCAACGCGCGCGATCGCGACCGTCTCTTCGCCCGCCCGAGCGCGCCCGAGGGTCCGCTCGGGATCGACTCAGGGCGCTTCTACGCCACGTATTTCCGCCTCGTCCTCGGCTTCGAAGCGTCGCGCGGCCAGCTCGCTTGGGTCCACACGCACGCGTCCGATGTCATCGGTGGCGACGCTGTCCAGGGCGGCGTCCTCCTCTGCGACGAGGACGGCAAGATCGTGGTCCTCGACGCGAAGACCGGTCAGGTCTCGTTCAACGGCTCCTTCGGTGAGCCGATCAAGAGCTGCGTGGCGCACGCCGACACGTACAAGGCGCTGCCCGGCCCTGGCGGCGCGGCGCCGCTCGCGCAGCAGATCTCCGAGGCAATCCTCAACCGCGAGGCGAGCCTAGCCACCGCGCAGCGCTTGCTCCTTCGCGAGCTCGGCACGCTCGAGGACGAGAGCGCGACGAAGACGCTGGTCGACATCGCCTCCGATCCGCGTGCCGCTCCTGTGCTCGTCACCGACGCGCGAGCCGCCATCGCTACGCGTCGCAACGGCGCCGCGTACATGGTGACGGCGCTCGGACGCCACTACGACTTCCTGCGCGACGTCCTCGCGAGCCCGCCGGTCGGTCCCATCGCCGATGCGCTCGCTGCGATGAACGAGCGCCAGGGAGCAGGGGGCGCGCCGCTGCTCGCGTCGCATCTCCTCGACCCCGCCGACAACGACGACGACATCCGCCGCGCCGCCGCCGCCCTCGCGACGCTCGCGACGAAGGACGAGCTCCCGACGCTCCGTCACTTCTTCGCGATGTACCGCGGCACGGCGGAGAGCGAGGAGGTCGGTCTTGCGGTGGCGAGCGTGGGCCAGGCCATCCTGCGTCTCGATCCGAAGGACGGCCGCGTCCTCGTCGAGCACGCAGCGAAGGACGCGACCACGGCCGCGATCGCGCGCACGCGCCTCGACGCGCTGCTCATTGCGTCACCGGACAACCCGGCGGCCGCCGACGCCGGCGCGCCGGACGCGGCTCCGCGCCCTAAAAAATAGGTCAGTTCGACGCTTCGTTCTCGGGCGCCGGCTTCACGCCGTCGTAGATCCCGAGGACGTCCTCACGCGCGAAGAGGCAGCACTCGCTGCCGGCGGGGAACTCGCTGCACGGATGCGGGCGCAGCTCGTAGATCCCGCACTTGTTGTCGCGCTTGAGATGGCGGCACTTCTTGTTCGGGAGGAGCGTGAGGACCAGCCGGCCGTCGGCGTTGCGCTTGGCGAACGGCGCCCTTGCGAGGTCGCCGCGTCCTGCGTCCTTGAAGCGCTTCACGTCGTCGTCCTGGAGGATCACCTCGTTGTCACGGCAACACGCCGCGCACTTGGTGCAATCGAGGTCCATCTTGCGCGTCGGTCCTGGATGAATCGAGTCGCGCTCGGTGCGCCGCTTCGCGATCCACAGGCAGTCGCGCGGGATCAGCGTGGTGGCGAGGCCCTTGAACGTGCCGCGCTCGTGGGTGTGCCAGCGCCACTTGCCCATGTCGTAGACGGCCCATGCGCCGTAGTCCTCCGGCACGTCCGCGGGCGGCGACTGGAAGAGGAGGAGCGCGCGGTTGTCGTTCTCCCACACGATCGCGTGCCCACCGGCGCGGACGTGAGCCGCAGCCTCCTTGGTGTACTTGCGCTTGAAGCTGCGGACGATCGGTCGGTACGTCACGGACATTGGCTGTCACGCTTCTACCAAATCGCGCGCATCAAGGGGACTATGAAGCATGCGCGCGATTGTCATCACCAAGCCGGGTGGACCCGAGGTGCTCGAGCTCCGCGATGTCGAGACGCCCGAGCCAGCGCCCGGTCAGGTCCGTGTTCGCATCCGCGCGTGCGCGGTGAATCGCGCCGACCTGATGCAGGTGCGAGGGCTCTACCCTGCGCCGGCTGATGCGCCGCAGGACATTCCCGGGCTCGAGCTTGCCGGTGAGGTCGATGCCGTCGGCGAGGGTGTGGCCGACCTGGCAATGGGCGATCGCGTGTTCGGCGTCGTCGGCGGCGGAGCGTATGCAGAAGCGGTGGTGGTCCACGCGAGGACCCTGGCGCGCATTCCGGCCGAGCTCGACTTCATCCACGCAGCGGCCGTCCCCGAGGCGTTTGTCACTGCGTATGACGCGATGGTCCTTCAGGCCGGGCTCGCCGCCGGCGACGTCGTGCTCGTGCATGCTGCCGGGAGCGGCGTCGGCACCGCCGCGATACAGATCGCGCGGGCCATCGGCGCTCGCTCGATCGGCACGGCACGGACCGCGGCCAAGCTCGAACGCGCGCGCGAGCTCGGCATGTGCAGCGGCATCGTCGCGACGACCTCGAACGGTGAGCCGCGCTTCGCAGCGAAGGTGATGGAGCTCACGCAGGGCAGGGGAGCGGACGTGTGCCTCGAGCTCGTCGGTGGCAACTACGTCCCGGA
>JAYTOQ010000072.1:0-1505 GCA_043747665.1 Polyangiaceae bacterium
ACGTCTCGCGATCGTCGCCGTTCTCGACGCGCAAGCCGAGCGGAGGCGATTCCTCGGACGAGAGCAGGCGAAGCGCCCCAGCCTCTCCGACCGCGCTCACGATGGCCCGCGCGAGCGAAGGGTCGGCGGCATCGAGAGCGGCTCTGGCGATCTCCTCGGCAGCGGGCTTCGGCTCAGCGGCGAGCTTCCGCAGAACGGCATTCGCGAAGCCGGCGACGCGCGGACCACGCAGCGCCTTGACGGCGTTCACCGCCTCGTCGACGGCGGCGAACGCTGGCACTCGCGTGAGGACGAGCACCTGATAGGCGGCGACGAGTAGCTGCGCGCGCACCTGCACGTCGACCGAGCCGATGCCGCGCGTCGCATGCCGATCGAGGCGCTTGGTGAGCCAGCCCAGGAGCCGGAGCGTTCCATAGGCGAGCTCGGTGGCGAGCGCGCGATCACGAGCGTCGAGCTGCACGTTGCGCTCGAGGTCGGCATCGAGCGCTGCCGCTGCGAAGGCCTTGTCGCGCAGCACGCGCACGACCACCTCCGCAGCGACGCTGCGCGCGGTCGGTGCTCTCCGCTGAGCGCTCACGCCGCGGGGTGTAGCACGAAGCGTGTCACTCCGGCTTCAGGCGGAGGGTCGGCGGCGGGCCGTAGACCGCGTTCGTCGTGCTGAACGGCTGCATGTGGACGACGACCTTCTCGCAGACGCCGAGCGTGAGGCCACCGCCGTTCGCCTTGGTGAGGCCGGGGCACCAGTGGCTCGCGCCCGACTCGGGGCTCGAGTAGCCGGAGCCCCAGGCGATGCCTTCCGAGATCTGGCCGGTGCAAGCGAGGCGCTCGTTGTCGTTCGCCGGCGGCGTCGGACGGCGGTAGACGGTGAGGAAAGCGTCGTCGTTCTGACCGGCCGTGGCGCTGCAGGCCGCCCACGCGGAGAGCGTGACGCCGACGCCCGCCGTGTTCTGGACGACCCAGTACCGACCGGGACGAAGCGTGTTGGGGTCGAGCGTGGTGGCGGCGCAGCTCGAGTCCGCGCCGGAGTCCGAGAAGAGCGACATGAGCGGCGCGCCGGCGAAGCTCGTCGGGAGCGTGGTGACGTTGCCGACGGCGCCCAGCGCGACGTCGACGCCGCTCGTGTCGCAGCCCACCGTGAGGCTCTTCGCTGCGCTCGTGCCGCCGCCGGGCGACGGGTTCGTGACGCTGATCGCGACGCTGCCGGGGTTGACGAGCTGGCTGGCGGGCACGACCGCGCTGAGCGTCGTCGGGCTGACGTACGAAGTCATGACGAGGACGCCGTTGCTGCTTGCCGTGCTCGTCGACACAAACCCGCTGCCGGTGATGGTGATGGTCTTGTCAGGAGAGCCGGCGACGGCGGCAGACGGATTCAGGCTCGTGATGCTCGGCACGCCGTTGTTCACGGTGAAGGCGAGCGCTGCCGACGTTCCGCCGCCGGGGGCCGAGTTGACCACGCGAACCGAGATCGACGCGGCGCTCGCGAGCTGCGCCGCCGTGAGCGTCGC
>JAYTOQ010000073.1:0-11822 GCA_043747665.1 Polyangiaceae bacterium
TGGGGTGCGCCGCCTCGCATCGACGTCGCGCTGGCGAGCGCCGTGTCCGGCGAATAGCGGTACCAGGTGTACATGAAGTCGGTAGTGAAGATCCGGCCGCCCGCCGCGAGGTAGTCGTTCATCGCGGCGAATGCCGGCGCGCCCTTCGATGCGTCACCGAAGCTGTTGCCGCCGACCTCGCTCGCTTCCTGGCACTCGCACGAGAGGATCACGAGGTCGTAGGCCTTGAGCTTCGCCGCGTCGTTCCACAGGCCGCGCGCGCTGTTCGCTGCGCCGGGACCGTCGATGCCGGAGTTGTTGCCGTTGTAGACGTGGACGGTCTTCGCGGCGCCGTCCGCCTCGAGGCCGAACTCCGACGCGTCGATGCCGACCTTCGGCAGCATGCAACCGAGGTGATCGCAGCCGCCGGTGGTGAGCGCGATGCGCGGCATGTCGCCTTCGGACTGGTTCTTCGGCAGCCGCGTGAGCTGCGGATCGGTGAGGGCGGTCTCGACGCACTGCTTGATTTCCGGCACCACCACTTGCCGCCGCCACTTTCCGATCTGGATGACGAGCGGGATGTCCTTGCCGACCGGCACGTTCTTCAGCGTGAACTTGCCGGACGAGTCGGTGAGCGTGGTCACGACGGGCGATCCGGTGACGGCGCCGCAGTGATCGCACGAAGCGCCCTTGGTCAGCGCGTCGGGGGTCGCGTTCGGCACGTAGACGATGGCGTTGTAGAGAGGCAGCGTGCCGTTGGGCGCGAAGACGGTGCCGGTGACCGTGGTGTCTCCGCCGCCCGAGCAGACCTTCTGCTGACACTCGAGGCCCGTGCAGCCTTTGCCGGCGTCGCCGCCGTGACCGAAGTCGGGCCCGCTCTCGCCGTTCAGGTCGCCGCCGTCTGTGGCGGTGTCGTCGAACGTTCGTGGGGTCGCCGATGACCCGCAGCCCGCGCCGGCGCCGCCGATGATCGAGCCCATGCCAGCAAGCAACGCGACGGCGTGCGAGGTCCTCATGAGAGAGGCGTAGCACGCGGGGCGCCGCGCATCACGTCACGGAAGAATATCGAGGCCGCCGGCGAGGGCGATCCCGAGCTCGCCGCCGCCGCCGAGAATGGCCGAGGACTCGCGCGCCTGCGAGCGCTCGCTGAACCAGCCGTGGTTCTCATACGTGTAGGATGCACCTTGCGACCCGAGGTCGACGCGCGCGAAGAGCCAGAGGCCGAGGGTTGGATGCACTGCGGCATCGGGGCGTCCGATGGACCAGTCGACACCGGCGCGGAGGCCGCCGTAGGGGATCGACGCGGTCGCGCCAGGGTCGGAGGTGAGAAGCCCACCGCTGACGTGGTGCTCGTTCACGCCGAGCTCGCCGAGGATGTCCCAGCCACCGCCGCCGGGCCGATGTTCACCTACGCCGAGCGCGACGCCACCTCCGGTACGCGTCGAGAACAGCCCGGACGACGCGAAGCTACCACCGAGCTCGAGGACCCCCACGCGAACGAGGGCGAGCGCGCCGACCAGCACGCCCGCGGTGGAGACCCCGGCGGCAGCGTCGAGATGGAGCTGCACCGGCGACTCGCGGGTGACGGGCGCGGGGGTGACGGGCTCGGGGGTGACGGGCTCGGGGGGGTCGGCGTGGGCGGTGGCCGTGGTGAAGAGGACGCAGATCGAGACGAGAGCAGGGATCAGGCGAGCGGCGAGCTTCATGAGCGTGCCCCTCCGCAGGATCCGCGCCCGCTCACGAGACCGTAGATGTGCCGCTGAAATGAGGGCGGCCCGACGCCATGTGAACGCGACGACTGAGCAACGAACTGCACACTCTCCGATCGTGGAACGGGGACACTTCGCGTCACGTGCGGAGCGAGCAGATATGACATTGTCTGTCAGTGCACCGATCCAAACGTGCGAACACAGTTCCATTATGCAAAGCGGCAAAAGAAAACTCGATTAGCGCGTGACGGCAGTGTTTTGTCGGTAATAGATTCATTCGCGTAAGACCCTTGCCGGCGATCTCCATCGGGCTCCGATGTGATTCGCCAGGCCGTCACGACGGTCTCGAGTCCCCCAGAAACGGGCGGACCGAGAGGAAAGGTGGAGAGCTGTAGGACGCCGGTCCCGGACAGCCAACCGCCAGGACGGGCGTGTGCACTCAGCACGCGCCGTCACCAATGCAGTCGTCGCTCGCAGCTCGGGGGAGAACACGATGGATCTGAAGGAAGCAATCGTTGGGGAACTGGTCGGTGAGCTGATGGACGGGTCGTCGTCGCCGGCCGGAGAGCCGATGTCCACCGCGACCAGCGAGGCGGGCGTGACGCGCGAGCAGCGTCGCTCGCGTCGCAAGCGCGACGTGCGCGCTCGAACCATCAGCGTGAAGCGCATGACGCAGCGCGAGCTCACGCTCGGTCGCATGCTCTATCCGGACGTCGAGGACGTGGTGAAGCCGACGACCCGCGAGGAGTGCGCGCAAGGGCAGCGCCCGTGCCCGTTCGTCTCCTGCAAGCACCACCTCTACCTCGATGCGTCGGGGCGGACCGGCGCGATCAAGCTGAATTTCCCGGACCTCGAGGTTTGGGAGATGACCGAGAGCTGCGCGCTCGACGTCGCGGATCGCGCGGGTACGACCCTCGAAGAGGTCGGCGCGATCATGAATCTGACGCGCGAGCGCGTTCGCCAGGTCGAGGTGCAAGGCCTCGCGAAGCTCGAGGCGCTGGCCGACATGTTCGCGCTGCGCGAATTCATCGACGAAGGCCCCGTCGGGAAGCGCCGCCTCCCGGTCCTCGCGAGCACGGCGGCCAAGGCCAAGGCCAAGGAAGAAGAAGAAGAAGACTTCGACGCCGTCGAGTTCGCTTCGGTTGCGCTGGACGCGTAGTAGTCGAGCGGAGTAGTCGACAGAGAGATGATCGAGCCGTTCTTGGTGGCGGCGCTCATGGCCGGCGGCGCCGCGGTGCTGAAGCTGCTGCACTCGTCGAGCGGCCGCGAGCAAGACGAGGCGTGGAAGCTCGCCGCGCGCCGCGTGCAAGGCGAGCTCGAGCTCGCGCCGGGAACGTGGCTGAAGTCCGCGACGCGAGTCATTTTCCTCGAGGTGCGCGGCGTGGCGCTCGTCATCGACGCGTACGAGGATCGCGACGGCGAGACGCGTGTGGAATACACGCGCGTGTCATCGGGCGCGCTGCCGGGCGCGAGCGGGATCGCGCTCGTGGTGTCACCGCGCGGGCTCCTCCGCAAACTGTCGAAGGGCCTCGGCATCGGAGAGAGCCCCACCGGCGACGACGACTTCGACGCCGCGATCCACGTCTCGGCCACCCCCCGTGGCATCGCCGGCGTGTTCCTCGATCGCGCGATGCGGGCCGTGGTCGTGCAAGCGGACACGAAGCTCGAAATCGAAGGCGGCCGCCTCCGCATCGTCGTCCGGGGTCACCCGGAGAGCGCCGAGCCGCTCGTCGCGATGACGCGCTTCGCAGAGCGGATCGTCGAGCGCTGGACCTCGCTGACGCGCGGCGCCACGCGCGTCGCCGAACGCCTCGGCCTCGTGTGCGAAGCCGATGTCGACCTCGTCGAGAAGCGCGTGTTCGCGCGCGGCCTCCACCGCGGTCACGCCACGTCGATGACTCTGGTGGTGGACGACGACGGCGCCCGCACGCTCGTCACGTGCGAAGGCCTGGACGAGATGGCGTTCGACGGCCTCGAGCCCGATCCGGAAGAGGTCGTCGCCGCGCTTGCCTCGGCGGTGGATGCGCGCACCGACGGCTATCGCTGAGCCGCGCGCTGGCAAGACTTCGCGCATCGGCTAGGCTCTTTCGCATGTGGCTGGTGCTCGGGACAAAGGAACACACGGAGCGCGTCCCCAACGGGCGCCAGGTCGAGCGCCTCTGCTCGGAGTGCCACGAGACCGCGATGTTCTACGAGCGCCGCGCGACCTCGACCATCCAGCTCTACTTCATCGACGTCGTCGACTATCGCAGCCGCACCGTGATGGCATGCGGCGCGTGCGGCGCGCTCTACGCGGCGGACGACGCGCCGAACGCGGCAGCGCGCGAGCCCACGCCGCTCGAGAAATTCACGGGAGCGGCCGAGCAAGTGGGCTCGTCGATTGCGTCCGGCGCCGCCCGCGCGTTCGAGAAGGTGAGCAACGCAGCACGAGGCGCGCTCCAGTCGGATGGCCCCGAAGTACGTCGACCCGCGCCGCCGGAGGCCACGGATGATCCCCTGGCCGACGAAGACGCAGCGCTGGAAGCGCGCTTCCAGGACCTCGAGAAGCGCGCGCGCGTCCGCATCGGCGAGTAGCGCTGCCCCTCGCGCTGCCTCAGGGGAAGGGGACGCTCACGAAGTCGTGCTGCTCGATGAGGTTCGCCGCGAAGCCGCTCACGTGCGCGCGTCCCATCACCACCACCGCATCGCGGATCGACGGATGGTCCTCGAGCATGCGCACCGTGCCGTCGGACATGAGACCGTCGCGGAGGCTGAGGATGCCGAGGAACGGATGCAGGACCCAGCTCCACGTGTAGCGCCGGAGAATGAAGGCCGGGACGAGCGCGAGGAGATGGAGCTGGAAGCCGAGCGCCATCAGCAGGACCGCGGCGCTGAAGCCGGGCGCGAATGGCGCGATGAGCGGCGCGAGCAGCGCGAGGAAGGACACGACGAAGAAGCTCGTCATGTACACGGAGGCGACGTGGAGCCCGAACGGCATCCGCTTGGCGCGCTCGAGCTCCACGGTGTAGCCGGACGGCAGCTGCTTCGCGTCCTTGATGGTGCTGTCCTTGATGGCGCCGAACGCCAGCGCGCGCAGCAGCGTTCGAGGCGCCATGATGACGAAGCCGAGCGCGCGCCCCCACGTGATCTGCTTCCGCTGGAACGTCTCCACGCCGCGTAGCTCGAAGGCGGAGACCACGTCCTTGCCGATCGCCGACGCCGTCGCGAGCTTGAGATGCGCCTCGCCGAGGATCGCTACAGTGCGCCCATCGGGCGCGCGGAGGACGCGGACCGCGTAGCTGCCCTTCGCGGCGTGAGCGCGCTCGAGCGCGCGGCGTGCGTTGTCCGGGAGGTCGTTCATCAGAGAAGTGTAGCGCGTGGCGCGGCGGGGCAACCGAGGGCTCGCGGAAGGCCGTCAATCGGCCTAAGCGATGCCTGCGGCAACGGCCGCCACGAGGTCCACGTGCGGGCGCACACGCGTCGCGTCGTCCGCGCTGCGCGACGGGCTCTCCAGCACGATCTCGGGCGTGCCGCGATCCTCGGAGTAGCCGATGGTCGCCTTCACCCGGAGCGTGAAGCTCCACACCGTGGTGAGCGCGCGTACGGTCGCGGACGACGGCGCCAGTCCGGGCGGATCGAGCCGTCGGCCGAAGTAATCCCTCTTGGCCAGCTTCGTCCCGCCGCGCGAGAGCGCCTCGCACAGCGCGCGGGCGAGCGGGGTCGGCACGAATCGATTGGCGAACATGAACGTCCCGTCCTGCGGGCCCTCGTGGAGCGAGATCACGAAGTCCGGCTTCTCGCGAGCCATCACGTCGCGGACGAGGCGCGCCTCCGGCGTCGCGAAGCGCAAGAAGTCGCGGTTGATGTCGCGGCGCTGGGCATTGAACCGAGAGCGCCTGGCCGCGCCGACCGGATTCACCGGCGTGATGATCACGAGGCGCACGCGCTCGGAGCTCCAGGCCTCGAGCACGTGCGGGATGGCGAGGAGGCCCGCCTGCTCGTCGCCGTGGACTCCGGCGAGCACGAGCAGCGTCTTGCCGGCCGGCGCGCGCGAGATCACCGAGAGGATAGGGTGCGCGCGCTCGCGATGGGTGACCGTCGCCTCGGTCACGACCGCGAACCGCTCGCCGTCGAAGGCGCGAATGCGCGCGGCGTAGCGGTCCATGTCGAGGACCGCCTCGTGTCCGCGCTTCACGTCGGCGTCGAGCAGCTTCTCCACCTCGCGGTGTTGATGAGCTCCCGAGCTTCTCGATGGGTACCGGACGAAGCCTGCCGTTGCCGCTGCTCGCTCATTGCCCGCCGTAGGCCGTCAGCACCGCTCTGGCGTAAGCGATGCGGTGCGACTCGTTACACGCGCCGCACGCTTCGAAGTCCTTCTGAAACGCGTAAGTCGCTTCGCCGAGCGTCGTCGCGGCGCGAAGTGACGAGAGCCCGTAGTGCGAGAAGCTCTCGAGCTCGTACCAGATGAACGCGAGCTGGAGGTCGAGCGAGTGCACCGACTTGGCCTCCTTGGCTGCATACCAAGCGACGTTGTCGTTCCTCGTGACGTTCCATCGTGCTCCGGTCGACCACTGTGCGATGCCTCGACCGGGTCCTCCCGGCTGCACGGAGGTCGGGCTCACGTTGGACTCCTGCTGCAGGTTGCCGACGATCGCCGCGGCCTGGAGCTCGCTCAGGCCCTTGCCGACGAAGAAATCGAAGGCGGTCTTTTCGTTGGCGCTCGTGAGGTCGGAGCCGACGGTGCCGTCGGCTTCGTCGCCCGCGGTGGGCGCGGCGCATCCGGCGGCGAAGAGCGTGGTGGAGACGATGGCGAGAGGGGCGACGAGTCGAAGGAGAAAACGCATATCGCCTCTCTAGCTACGTTCGTGCCGCCTGATCATGGGTCGATAATGACCCGTTTCGGCTCATGTTTCCGAGTGTTTACAGCGATTGTCTGAACGCCGAATAAACTTACCTGTCTTACTCGTGACCACCCAGGGGCCCACGCGCCCCACGGATCCCCCCGACCGCACGACGAAGCTTGCGAGAAACGCGGCGGTCGACGCGAGCGCGTCCGCGCCCTTCTCGATGGTGGTCTTCGCGCGGGTCGTCTTCTCTCCTTGGGTTTCTGCAGCGTGCTCGTTGGATGGGACCGCAAAAACGCGACGGCATGATGTGGAAGCTCGGCGCGGCGGAGGACAACGCGCGCTTCATCCGGGAGCGCGCGTAGGCGCTCTCCCCGGAGGAGGGCCTGACGATCTTCGAGGAGCTTCGCGCGATGACCTATGACGACCCCGAAGCTCCACCCCGACTCGAACGAGTTTTTGTGCTGTCTCGCGGACCGCGTGGACCGGCCGTCAGCGGCTCCTCATTGACGAACGCCCCATTGGCTTTCTCGGTCTCCTCGATTTCGTCACGACGAAGCGGGCATGTGGCCGGCCCAAGGCTCTGCTCGATATCGAGCTCCTGCGTGAGGCAGGCTTGCTGCCCGCGAAGCCGCGCGTCCGACGTCGGCCCGCGAGGCGGCGCGCGACGAGGCCCTGAAACGTTCCTAGCCGAAGGTGCTCCGATGGATCGCGAGGTCTCCGGCGGGCTGTGATTCGAGCGTGAGCCACGTGCATGGTGGCAGCGGTAGATCGAGGCAGCAGACGCGGATCTCCCGGCTACGCGCGATGACCTCGAGCTCGCCGAGCACCTTCACGAGTCGATCGCCGCTGAACGGACAGTAGAAGAAGAAGACCGAGCCGTTCGCGACGGAGCTTGCCAGCGCGACTGCGTCACCCTCGATGCAGCAGACGCGCGACAAGGCCAGGCGCGACGCGAGATCACGAGCAGCGCGTACAAGCGCAGACTGAACCTCGATTCCGATGACCTCCGCGCCGGTCATGAGGTGCACGAACGCTGCAAGGCGACCGAGCCCCGAGCCGACGTCGATGAACACGTCGGAGGGACGCACGCGCGCTTGCTCGACGAGGCGCAACATGGCGTCGACCGAGCAAGGGAAGTAGGGAACGCAGTCGCGTGGAAGGTCCGGCCCGTCGTCCGGCAGCTCGCGCAGCCCGAGCACGCGGTCCAGCCAGGCATCGCGTTCGGTCGGCTCTACTTCGAGAAGAGCCGCACGGAACGCGTCGGGATCGTGCTGCTCGTGCTCGATGCGCGAGCAGATCCGGTCGGCGCTCTCCCGATGGCGGTCGTTCATGCCTGACGGCGGAGGATACGAGGGATCGAAAGAGGCCGGGTGAGTCTGCTCACGCCGGCCCTCCTTTCATCGCTGTCGATACGACTACTGCTTCTTCTCGAGGGACCGGTCGACCTGCGCGATCGCCTTCGCGTACGCGGTTGCCCGGCGCTGCGCGATCTTGAGCGCTGCGAGCTCGACGGCGTTGATGCCCTTCGCCGTGCGCGCCTTGCCGAGCTGGACCTTGGTGGTCTTCAGCTCCTTGATCACCGACCGGAGGGCCTTGCGCGTCTCGCCGCTGGGCGAAGCCTTGGCGCGCTTCGCCGAGAGGCGCTTGCGCTTGACGAGGATCGCGCTCTTCCGCGACAGGCGCTTCGTGGCGGTGGCGAGGCTCTTGCCGTCCTTGCTCCGCGTCGCCACGGCGCTGTCGCCGGCGACGCAGGCGGTCCCGAGGGACGCGAGGGCCGTCTCGATGTTCTTCGTCACAGCCGCGCTCTTTGCGATCGCACGCTTCGATTTCGCCATTTTTTCTCCTCCCGGGGTTTGGAACGAGATCGGGGGGCCCGACGCTCGATCATCCCGACGAGCAAGACCCTACGGCATTCGGGCTTCCTGTGAGAGATAGACTGAGAACGAACGGCATCGGACATCAGGAGGTTTCATGTTGCTCGCGCACGGCGTCCGCGGTCGTGCGGGCACCGAGGACGACGAGGGCCAGGAGGGCAGCTCGATCGTGCGCCCCTTGGCGAACGACTTCACCGCCTCGGCGCTGAAGACGAAATCGAGGAACCCCGACGCGATCGCGCCCAGCCCGACGACGACCGCCTGAGCGCGCAGGAAGTTGATCGACGCAAGAGCGCGCGCAGCGAACGCGGTCAGTTCCCGATCAGGAACGGCATGTACCTCGTCACGCCGCCCTTCTTCGACACGATCGTGATGAGCTCGGAGCTCGACGGGCTCGCGGTCTTCACCGTGACGGAGAGGTAGGCCTTCTGGCCGTTCTGGCCGGTGGTGACGTCGAGCGCGAGGGTGATGTCGTCGCCGAGGGGGCCGCCTGCGAGAGTGCCGTTCACCGCTTTGATTGTCCACGCGTCGGTCGCGCTCTCGCTGTAGAAGCCGAGCGGGATCTGACGCGTCGTGCCAGCCTTGACGAGATAACCCTTCGTCGTCGTCAAGGAGTTGGCGACGGCGACCATGATGTCCTCGGTGTCGAGCGGCGTCGTGTTGAAGTAGACCTCACCCGAGAATTCGGGAAGGCATGGATCATGGCCCGCAAGCCCGCTCGCGTTCGACCATTGCCGCTGCACGGCATACTTCTGCAGCGCGGCTGGGCCGTCGCCCGGTGAGAGCATCGAGTCGTTGAAGAACTCGCACGCGTCGCCGACCTCGTCTTGGTTCTGCAGGAACTGCTGCCAGGCGAGGTCCTCCTCGCGGAAGCCGGCATACGCTCGACTTTCGCTCGGATACGGATCGGTCGCCGCCTCGTCGAGCTCGTGGCTGGCGGTGATCGTCGTGTCGGAAAGGGGGCCGCCGCAACGAAGCACGATGGCGTAGGCGACCTGTTTGCCGTTCACATTGACGTTGCCGTGATAGCCGCCGGCTGTCTGGCACGCGTCCGCGCCCTGGAATGTGACGATCGTCGTCGTCGGTATGTAGAGGATGTAGACGGGGTCGCCCGTCGCCGGCTTCGGCCACACGGTCGTGGGCGAGGAGAGGCTGTCCGCGATGAACGTCGCGAGCGCCGAGTCGCTGATCGAAGCGGGCGCCGGGGCGGTGAGCCGGAGATGATTTGCGGCGCCGCTGATCGCCGCCGCGGCGCCGTACTCCGACGCAATCGCTTTCCAGTAGGCGCCGGCGCCGACCTCGTCGCCGAAGGCCTCGACGTCGTTCGCCTGCGGGTCGCCCGTAAATGTCACGGTGACGATGACGGGGCTCGCGAGGACCGCCCCGCCCTTCGTCGCGATCTGTCCGGTGGCCGGCGTGAAGGCGGGGTACTTCGTGCTCACTGCGCCGTGATCGAGCGGGGTCGGCGGCGGAACGGCAGGGACGGGCGGGGTGTCCGGTCCGGCGTCAGGCGTGACGTCCGGCGGCGGCGTGACGGCGGGCGCGGGGTCCGCAGTGCTGGTTCCGCACGCGACCACGACGGTCGAGACGAGGGCAAGGCCGAGGATGGCGCGGATGTTCATGGCGCATGCAATGTATCACCCGGACCGCAGCGAGGCTCGTCCGGGTTGATTGCCGTCCACGCGACGTGACTCGACTCGACTCGACTCGACGTGGCGTGAGGACGGCTCTACATCGAGGCATGAGATTCGTCAAGGAGACGGCGATTGCCGCGCCCGCCGCGCGGGTGTTCGCGTTCCACGAGCAGCCGGACGCGTTTCAGCGACTGCTTCCGCCTTGGCAGAAGAGCGAGATCGTGAGGCCCCCCACGTCGCTCGCGGTGGGAACGCATGTGATCCTCCGTACCAAGGTGGGCCCGTTCTGGCAGACCATCGAGGCCGAGCACGTCGCTTACGAGCCCGGGGTGATGTTCGCCGATCGCATGATCCGCGGGCCGTTCGCCACCTGGCTCCACAAGCACATCGTGACGCCACGCGGTCCCGAGGCGTGCACCCTGACCGATGACATCGCGTACGAGCTGCCCTTTGGAGCGGTGGGGCGCGTGCTGGGAGCTCGCTTTGCGCGCCGTGAGCTCGAGCGCCTCTTTGCGTACCGGCATCGAGTGACCGTCGAGGCCTGTGAAGCGGGAAAGGGATCGTGAAACCGACGCTGGTCGTAGCTGCCGCCGGTCTGCTGCTCGCGGTCTCGGCGAGCACTGCGCGCGGCGATGATTCGCCGAACCAGGCGCGGGACGCGCTGGTCAGGGACCAAAAGAACCTCATGACCGTGCTCGGCGCGTTCGCGCTCGGAAGCATGGCCAGCGGCGTTCCCTTGCTCACCTCGAACCGCGCCGAGGTCCGCGCCGTGGGGGTTCAGAATCTGGTGTGGGGCGCCGTCGACGGGGCTCTTGCGCTCGTGGCGCTGTCGAGCGCCAGCAGCCTTCAGCGCGAGGATGCCTCGCTCTCTCATTGGGTCGACGAGCGGGCGTCGGTGCGCCGCGTGTTTGCGATCAACGCGGGGCTCGACGTTCTCTACCTGACGGCGGGCGCGCTGCTCGTCGCGCTCGGCAAGACCGATACGCTGCGCGGGACCGGAGGCGGCATCCTGGCGCAGGGCGGCTTTCTCTTCGCCTTCGATAGCGCTGCCTTCTTCGTGATGGCCCCGCGGCGGTAGTCTGCGGAGCGAAAGCGATGAAGGCCGGCAAGCTCCTCGGGTTGCTCAAGCAGACCGTCAACGAGTGGCTCGATGATCGCGGCTTCACGCGGTCGGCGAGCCTCTCTTATTACACCGTGTTCTCGATCGCGCCGCTGCTGCTCATCGCGACGGCGGTGGCGGGCTTCGTGTTTGGCAGGGAGGCTGTCACGGGCCAGCTTCAGCGCGAGCTGGAGGGCATGGTCGGCGAGAGCGGAGCCGCGGCCATTCAGGAGATGATGAAGAGCGCGAGCAAGCCTGGCGCGGGCATCGTCGCGACCATTCTCGGAGTCGCGATGGTCATCGTCGGCGCGACGGGCGCTTTCGTCGAGCTCCAGGACACGCTCAATGACATGTGGGGCGTCGACAAGAACAAGTCGTCGGGGATCATGGGCTTTCTCCGGGCCCGCTTCCTCTCGTTGGCCATGGTGCTGGTCATTGCGTTTCTGCTCCTCGTGTCGCTCGTCGTGTCGACGGGCCTCTCCGCGGTCGGCGCGTACTCCGCGCACAGGATGCCCGCGTGGCAGATCACGCTGCAGATCGTGAATCTCTTCGTTTCCTTCGCGGTCATCACGCTGCTCTTCGCGGCCATCTACAAGGTCCTTCCGAACGTGAAGATCGCATGGCGGGATGTCTGGCTCGGTGCAGCCTTCACCTCTGTCCTCTTCGCCATCGGCAAGACGCTCATCGGCTTGTATCTCGGC
>JAYTOQ010000074.1:0-1995 GCA_043747665.1 Polyangiaceae bacterium
TCCCGACGCCGCGCAGATCAGCATCGTCACCCCCGATCGCGCGACGTTTCCGCCGGTGAGCCTCCTGCTCGATCATCGTTGCGGCTCGCTCGATTGCCACGGTGCGCGCACGCGGAACCTGGAGATCTACGGCTGCGAAGGCCTTCGCCTCGGCGACGCGGGGCCGGGCTGCCGCAACGCGAGCGGCACCGACACGACCGCTGACGAGCACGACGCGACGTTCCGTTCGCTGGTCGCGCTGGAGCCCGCCATCATGAGCGCGGTGGTCCAGGGCAGGGGACAGAACCCCGAGCTCCTCACGTTCCTGCGCAAGGCACGCGGCACCGAGGCCCACATGGGCGGCACGCTCTTCACGCCCGGCGACGACCAGGACAGGTGCGTCACTGCGTGGCTCGCGAGCACGCCCGATCCCGACGCGTGCGCGCGCGCGCTCGCCGCTCCGGTGATCCCGCGATGATGCGCCTCGCTCGTCGCTCGCCGCGCGTTCCAAGGCTCGCGGCCGGGCTGCTCGCGCTGGCGGCGCTCGCCTGCGCAGGCGTGGCGTCGGCCGATCGCCGCTCGGAGACCGCGGCGAACGAGGCGCTCAAGCGCGCCGACGACGACTACCTCCAGAGCGACTTCGCGAAGGCGCTGCGGCGGTTGCAGGCCGCGGAGGGCGTCTGCGGAGAGGCCAGCTGCACGGCGGCGACCCATGCCGCGCTCCTTCGCGACATCGGCACGATGCAATTTCGACTCGGTCAGGGAGAGGCCGCAACGAGCTCGTTTCGCCGAGCCAGGAAGCTCGCTCCTGCGATCGCGCTCAATCCCGACTACGAGGCGAAGGACCTGCGCGAGGCCTTCGATGCGGCGACCGTGAGCGCGGCGCCGGCGATGGCGAGCGGCGACTTCACCCATCGCCCGGCCATTGCCGAGGCGGCATCGACGCCGCTGCCGGTGTACGTCGAGATCGAGTCGAGCGATGCGCTCGCGAGCGTGGTCGTGAAGTACCGGAACGACTCGATGCGCTCGTTCCGGCGCGCAGTGCTGAAGCGCGTCGGCAGCGGCTGGGGCGGCTACGTGCCCTGCGCCGATGTCGTCAGCGGCAGCGTTCGCTACTACATCCAGGGCTTCGACAAGGACGGCGAGCTCGCCGCGAGCTCGGGCGATCCGAATCACACGTTCGCCGTTCCGATCAGGGCGTCGATCAGCGGCGATCCGCCTTCGCTGCCCGGCCTCGCGCCGCTCCGCAAGTGCACCGATGAGGATGTCCAGGCGCTGAACCTCGACGAAGGCGAGCGCTGCCAGGAAGATCGCCAGTGCAAGAGCGGGACGTGCGCTACCGGTCGCTGCAAGCCAGTGCAGCCCTTCGAGCAGGAGGAAGGCGGCGGCGGAGGCCGGCCGCTCGCGCGCTTCTGGATCGGCGTCGCGGGGTCGCTCGATCTCGGCTTCCCGAGCGCGAAGAGCGACGTGTGCGCGCAGTCGGGAGGCGTGTCGACGAGCGGCTTCTGGTGCACGACACCGGACGGCGCGGACTTCCCCTCGCAGGGCTCGCAGGCCAACGCGCTCGTCGCCGGACGGTCCGGGACACCGACGAGCGAGCTCACGCCGGGGGGCGTGCACATCGCCGCGACCGTCGACTACGCGGCGACCGCGAACCTGATGCTCGGCATCCGCTTCGGCTACGTCGCGAATGCGTATCCGGGACAGGCGGCATCGGCGGCGGGCAAGACGCTCTCGAGCGCGCTCCATGCCGAGGCACGAGGCACGTGGGTGTTCGGTGACGAGCCGCTCGCGCGCTCCGGCCTCGCGCCGTATGCGTTCGTCGCCGCCGGCGTCGCGCGCTTCGACATGCCGACCACGGTGATGGTGGCGCAGCAACGGATCGCCGGAGAGCGAGCGGTGCGCGCGTGGTACGTCGCCGGTCCGGCGTTCGGAGCCCTCGGCGGTGGCGCGCGCTACGCGCTTTCGCCGCGTGTTGCCTTTGCGACCGGCGTCGGGATCGACGCCGCCTTCGGG
>JAYTOQ010000075.1:0-2572 GCA_043747665.1 Polyangiaceae bacterium
TCGAAGAGAGAGCCGATGTCCCTGAAGATCGATCAAGACCACTCGCGGTTCCGCGCGATCGTCCGCGGTAAGATCCGACAGAACCTTCGCAAGTACATCTCGCAAGGCGAGCTCATCGGGCGGAAGGGCAAGGATCTCGTCTCCATCCCGATCCCGCAGATCGATATCCCCCGCTTCCGTTTTGGCGACAAGCAGCAAGGTGGCGCGGGTCAAGGAGACGGCGACCCCGGCGACCCGATGGGCGGCGGCGAGGAAGGCGAGGAGGGCGGCGAGGGGAAGAAGGCCGGCGAGGGCGCCGGCGAGCACAACCTCGAGGTCGACGTCACGCTCGAGGAGCTCGCGGACATCCTTGGCGAGGAGCTCCAGCTCCCGGACATCAAGGACAAGGGCAAGAGCAAGATCATCAACGCGAAGGATCGCTACACCGGCATCCGTCGCGTCGGCCCCGAGTCGCTCCGTCACTTCCGTCGCACCTACCGCGAGGCGTTGAAGCGCCAGATCGGCATGGGCAGCTACGACCCCGCCAAGCCCGTGGTCGTTCCCGTCCCGGACGACCGCCGTTACCGCAGCTGGAAGACCCAGCCCGAGCCCGTCGCCAACGCGGTCATCATCTACATGATGGACGTCTCGGGCTCGATGGGCGACGAGCAGAAGGAGATCGTCCGCATCGAGTCCTTCTGGATCGATACGTGGCTGCAGAAGCAATACAAGGGCCTCGAGAGCCGCTACATCATCCACGACGCCGTGGCGCGCGAGGTCGATCGCGACACGTTCTTCCACACCCGTGAATCGGGCGGCACGATGATCTCGAGCGCCTACAAGCTGTGCTCGCAGCTCATCGACGATCACTTCCCGCCCGACGAGTGGAACATCTATCCGTTCCACTTCTCCGACGGCGACAACTGGTCGATGGATGACACGCTCGCGTGCGTCGACATCCTCAAGCAGAAGCTCCTGCCTCGCGCGAACATGTTCGCCTACGGCCAGGTCGAGAGCCCCTATGGCTCCGGACAGTTCATCAAGGACCTGCGCGAGCACTTCGCCAAGGACGAGCGCGTCATCACGAGCGAGATCCGCGACAAGGACGCCATCGTGAACAGCATCAAGGAATTCCTCGGCAAGGGCGCGTGACCTCTGCGTGCGCCGCCTTCAAAGGCGACGTGCGCAGCGCGCGAGTCCGTCGACCACGCTCGAGAGCACGCAGTGGAGGCTGCGCGCCGCGCAGTCCTCGAGGCAGGTGCGTGGGCCGCACGCTTCTCGAATCGGCGTGTCGAGCTGGCAGGTCGCCTTGGTGTTGCCGTCGCATCGCGGATGGCACGCGGCGGGACCTTCCATGCATCCTGCATGAAACACCAGCAAGCCAAGGGGCGACCGACACGGCAATGGTCGCGCGGGCAGCGAAGGAACGGAGCCCGGGACTTTGCGTCATTCGCTGTTCAATGGCCGTGCGCCTCGCCTTCTGTCTGCCATACTCCCTCGCGCCGTGAGTCCTTCTCGTCCGCGGATCCTGTCGTGCGCCGTGTCTTGCCTCGTGCTCGCGGCATCCGTTGCCGGATGCACGCCGTCGGGGCCGCCGAAGGCGCCGCTCGTGGAGATCGACGACGCGCCGAAGGACGCCATCCTCAGCCCGGAAGGAACGCCGATCGCGCTGCGGCGTAGCGTGGTCGCCGATCAGTATTTCTGGCTCCGCACCAAGGTGCTCGAGGGCGAAGCGCCGCCCGCGTTTGCCGATGCGTACGCTGCGATGCACGATTTGCGGGGTGACCTCGCTGCCGATCCGACGGCGTGGGAGGACCTCGAGGTTCCGCTCGGCGACGTGAGCAGCGCGGCCGAGCTCGTCGCGATCTACGGCACGCTCCCGGAGAAGAAGGACGTCGGCGGGCAGATGGTGCTCTTCCGCGCTCCTGCCGTGCGGCTGGCGCGCGCGATGGAGGCCATCGAGGCGACCTATCGCAAGGGGCCCTACCGCGTTCATTCCGATGCCATCGCGGTCGCCGCCAAGGATCTCCAGGCGCATCTTCTACCGCACGAAGCGGAGATCCTCCGCGCCATCGAGGCGGACATGGCGCTGCCCAGCGGCGCGCGACCCATCGTGGTCACGCTCGTGAGCGACGCGCCGTATCCGGGGATCTTCGCCGCCGATCAGCGCGGGCGGGTGATGGCGAGCTTCGTGCGCGTGCGTGGGCTCGACGGCAGCGCGCTCGCCGAGACGGTGCTCCACGAGTCGCTCCATGCGCTCGACGAGATGACGGTGCGCGAGCCGACCGCGATGAACGCCCTGCGCGCAGCGCTCGCCAAGCGAGGCATCGACGCCGAGGACTCGAACGCCGAGATGGCGATCAACACCGTGACGTTCGCCGAGGCGGGGAGCCTGGTGCGTCGCTTCATCGATCCCACGTATCGACCGCTCGGCGAGAGCGGGTTCTACACGCTGTACGCGCCCGCGCCGGCCATCGTCGAAGCGTGGACGCGCCACGTGGGCGGCGAGGCGCTCGACGCCACCGCCGACGCCATTGCGCGCGCCGTCACCGCGCCCTGAGCAGTTCCTTCGACACGTCGACCGGGCGCGGGG
>JAYTOQ010000076.1:0-6355 GCA_043747665.1 Polyangiaceae bacterium
GTCTGCGGGCGAGGGCGGGCCCAGCGGAGCGCCGCAGCGCAGGCAACAGGGAGACGCTTTCGCGCGACGCTCGTCGACGCGGGTAGCGCAACCAGGGCAGATGCGAGCCCCCATCGCCGCCGATCTTAGCAGCGCTCCACGCCGGGAAGTTCGGGCTATCATTGCCCGCGAACGGCTGACCTCTCGAGCGGCCCCACCTCGTCTTGTCACAGAAGCGCTACATCATCATCGGGGACGGAGCGGCGGGCACCACCACCGCGCAGTCGCTGCGCGCGGCGGACAAGAATGCGACCATCGCCATCCTCTCCGATGATCCGCACGCCGCGTATTTCCGCTCCGCGCTGACCAACTATCTCCTCGGCGAGCTGCGCGAAGAGCAGATCTGGGCCGTGCCGCCGTCGTTCTACGACGAGTACGCCATCCATCGCGCGCTCGTGCGCGTCGCGCAGGTCGACACGAAGCGCAGCCTGCTCTGGCTCGCGCAGGGCGGACGCCCCATCGGCTACGACTCGCTCGTCCTCGCGTCGGGCGCGCGTGCGCGGCCTCCGACGTTCGAGGGCGCGTGGCTGCCCGGCATCATGACGATGCGCACGCTCCAGGACGTGCATCGCGTGATGGACCTCATCAAGCTGAAGGGCCTGAAGACCGCGATGGTGGTGGGCGGCGGCCCGCTCGCTCTCGAATGGGCGCACGGCCTCTCGCACCGTGGCGTCAACGTGATGATGGTGGTGCGCGAGCATAAGTTCCTGCCCGGCGTCATCGACGGCGTCTCCAGCGATCTTCTCCTCGCGCGCCTCCGTCATGCCGGCGTGCAGGTCCGCATGGGCGACGAGGTCATGACGGCAACACCGGGTCCCTCCGGCCGTGTCGGCGGCGTCGTGCTCAAGTCCGGCGAGCGTGTCGCGTGCGAGCTCGTGTGCGTCGCCATCGGCGTCATCTGCAACTCGGAGTTTCTCGGGCGCGCGCTGGACTCGGGCATCAACATCGCGGAGAACGGCGGCGTCGAGGTCGACGATCAAATGCGCACGAGCGTCCCCAACGTGTATGCCGCCGGCGACGTCGCCGCGTACCAGGGTAAGCTCCTCCAGCTGTGGGAGCCTGCGCGCATGCAGGCGCGCGTCGTCGCCTCGACCATCATGGGCAAGGGCGACCGGTGGACGCCGGGCGTCCATTACATGGCGACGCGCCTCTACGATCTCGACTGCGCGAGCATCGGCGACGTCGCCGTCACGCCGCAGGGCGCCGAGGAGCTCATCGACTTTCCCCAGCGCACGGGGCGCATCTCGTACCGGAAGCTGTGCATCAAGGACAACCGACTCGTCGGCGCGCTGATGTTCGGCGAGAAGGAGGCGAAGGTCCGCCGCTGGGGCCGCGGCCTGAAGCGCCTCATCGACACCAAGGCCGACATCGCAAAGATCAAAGGAGAGCTGCTCGATCCCGCGTTCGATCTCGCGGGCTGGCTGCACACCAACGAGCTCACCGAGAAGCCCAAGGTGGCGAAGCCCGCCACGATGGCGTCCGCCATCGTCGGCCAGCTGAAGGGCACGCACGCCATCAACCTCGCGGACCTGCCTCCCTTGCCCGCCATCGGCGTCGTGAGGAAGAAGGCGGTGGGGAGCGACGAGACCGTGGGGACCGACAGCAGCATGCCGTCGGGTGGCTCCGGCCCCGGCCCCGCCACTGCGGAGGCCGGCGGTAACGTGGCCGGCGCTGCGCTCGGCAACGTGGGCGGTGCCTTCGCCGATGCCGCTCCGCCTCCACAGATCGTGCTCGAGGGTCCGCCGGGCCGCATCCAGGTGCAGCCGCCGTCGGCCATCGTCGGACGCGATCCGGCAAGCGCCATTCCGCTCAACGATCCGCTCGTCTCGTGGCGGCACGCGGAGTTCACCATCTCCGGCCAGTTCGTCTACCTCCGCGATCTTGGCAGCGGCAGCGGCACGTGGATCAACAACGCCGCGGTCACTGCGCCGAAGTCTCTCCGTGACGGCGACACCATTCGCATCGGCTCGACGCAGCTCACCATCCGCGTCGCGCAGTTCAATGCCGACGGCTCG
The DNA here is from genome assembly GCA_043747665.1 of Polyangiaceae bacterium. GTDB lineage: Bacteria > Myxococcota_A > Polyangia > Polyangiales > Polyangiaceae > Labilithrix. The sequence continues at coordinate 2,055 of JAYTOQ010000076.1, forward strand.
CGCATGTCGATCGAGGCGGCGTCGAACCAGAAGTCGCTGCCGGGCGAGGCGAAGCCGCACCTCGAGGTGCGCAACGGTCGCGCGCTCGGCCTCAGCTTCGAGCTCGTCGCCGACATGATCACCATCGGTCGCGATCCCGCATCGTTGATCCGCCTCGACGACGAGTCGATCGACTGGCGCCACGCGTGGATCCGCAAGAACGGCGCGGGTTGGGACATCGCAGACGCCGAGAGCCACGGCGTGACCAAGAAGAACGGCCACGTACTGTCGCCCAATCAATGGGTCCCGATGCACCCCGGTGACACCATCGAGATCGGCGAGGTCGCGATGGTCTACGAGGTGCGTCCCTCGGCGGTGCTCCCGGGGCTCCTCGCGCCGGCGAGCGTCGCTTACGGACCGCGCGATCAGGGCATGCATCATCCGTCGGGGCCGCCGGGACCGCCGGTGCATCCCGGCTACGCAGCGCCACAGGCGCCGCCGTACGGAGCGCGCCCGTCCTACGGAGCACCTCCGCCGCAACCGTACGGGACGCCGCCGCCCTACATCCCGCAAGGCGGGATCCCGTCCGCGTACGCGGCCGCTTCGCATCATGCGCCCTCGTACCCGCCGCAGACGCCGCTCGGTCCCTCGCAGCTCCCGCAGTCCAGCCCGGGTCGCGCGCGGATCTCGGTGCGCCAGGGGCCCGGTCAGGGCGCCGTGGCCGAGCTCGCGGACGTCACGGTCATCGGCAATCACCCCGGCCACTCCACGCTCGTGCTCGCCGATCCGCGGCTCGGACCGCGTCACGTCGAGATCGTCAAGCACGCCGACGGGTTCTACGCGCGAGACCTCGGCTCACAAACGGGTACCTCGTGCCGCGGCCAGCAGCTTGGTCCGCAGCCGTTCAAGCTGCATCATGGTGACGTGCTCGTCCTCGGTCAGAACGTCGCCCTGCTCTTCGAGGCTTCGGCATGAGCGACGCCGTCGGCGCCGGCATGGAGTCGCGCGAAGCCCTCGCCTTCAAGGCCGAGAGCGACGTCATGGCGTGCATAGGCTGCAACGACTGCATGCTCGCGTGCCCGTTGCCGCAAGCGAAGCTCGTGACCATCGCCGAGCTCAACGCCGCGGTGCACTTGCCCGTGGTCACGAACCCGCGCGCCGCCGAGTTCTTCACCGCCTGCACGCAGTGTCGCCAGTGCGTGCCCGCGTGCCCCGCGGATCTCAGCCGCGCGGACATGGTCCTCTACAACAAGATGAAGGTCGAGGACCGCGTCCCGAACTTTGCCTTGATGCTGCAGGTCGGCCACCGCGTGGTGCCCTCCGGATGGACGCTCGACGCGCTGTCCGAGCGCGTCGGCGCGGTGCCGCTCTTCGCGAGCGCGGCGAAGAAGGATCTGCGTGCGCTCCTCCTGAAGGCCACGCTGCGCCAGCTCGCGCAGGGCGAGGTCCTCTGCAAGGAGAACGAGTTCTACGACCGCCTCTGCGTCCTCCTCGGCGGCGCGCTCGAGCAGTCGATCCGCGGACCGGGCGGCCGTCAGGTTCAGATCCTCGTGCTCGGCGAGGGCTCGTTCTTCGGCGAGATGGCGGTCATGGCCGATCAGCCGGAGCCGTACACGGTCCGCGCGATGGCGCAGTCGCTCGTCCTCGAGCTCCCGAAGGCCGCCGTCGCACGCCTCATGTCCACGTCGGCCGCGTTCAAGGGGACGATGGACGAGCTGTATCGACGGCGCGCGCTCTGGACGTATGCGCGCACGCCGTCGGTGCTGAGCGCGCTCCCCGAGCAGGCCATCACCGAGCTGCTCGACAAGGCCGAGCTGCGCACGCTGAAGGCCGGTGACGCGATCCTCAAGGAGGGCATGAGGCCCGTCGACGCGTTCCTCATCAAGACCGGCTTTCTGCGCGTGAGCCGTCGCTTCGAAGGCACCACGAAAGATCGCGCGCTCGTCTATTTCCGCGAAGGCGATCTCTTCGGGCTCACCGGTCTCTTGATGGGCGAAAAGGCCTCGCCCTTCTCCGTCACCGCGACCACCCGCTCCGAGGTCATTCGCATCCCCGGCGATCACCTCTTCAAGGTGCTCGGCCGCTATCCGGCGGCGCGCGCGGTCCTCGAAGGCGGCGCGCAGACCGCGGAGCGCGTCGCGCGCGACAACACCTTCATGCCCATGCCCGCGGGCGGCGGCGCCATGCCAGGCACGCAGCTCGCGATGTCGACGGAGGTCCTCGTCGAGAAGGGCCTCGCCGCCGGTCACGAGGTCCTGGTCGTCGACCAGAACAAGTGCGTCAACTGCCAGAACTGCATCGACGCCTGCGGGCGTCGCCACAAGTACAGCCGCCTCGCCCTCCGCGGCCTGCAGGTGGAGAACTTCCTCTTCCCTGCCGCCTGCCGCCACTGCGAGGACCCTGTGTGTCTCCTCTGCAGCGTCAACGGCATCGTGCGCATGCCGAGCGGCGAGATCACCATCGTCGAGGACAACTGCATCGGGTGCGGCGCATGCGCGGAGCGCTGTCCGTACGGCAACATCCGCATGCACGCCGTCGACGCGCCGCAGGACGGCTTTCTCCTCCGCCTGATGGGCGTCCTCGGGTTCCGCGCCCGGCAGGAGGCGCAGGACGAGCTGAAGCCGGGAACGCGCCGCCTCGCGGTGAAGTGTGACCTCTGCGCGAGCTATCCGGACTACGCGTGCGTCACGGCCTGTCCGGTCGGCGCGATGTTCCGGATCGACCCCATGAAGTCGCTCGAGACCCAGAGCCTGGCCACGTCCGCGAACCGGTACTAAGGTCGGGCGCACGTCAGCGTCGAGTGAGCATCGAGTGAGCATCGAGTGAGCATCGAGTGAGCATCGAGTGAGCAAGCCCCGTCTCGAACGACCCGTCACGACCTTCGAGCGGCAGTGGCCGTGGTCACTGCTCGCGCTGTTCGTCGGCTTCATCCTCATCGTGATGACGTTGCTCTTCGCGACGGGCTTCCTCTCCAAGATCAACGACCTCCGCTTCGGCCCCAATGTCCGCGGCTACACCGCCACGGGCATCTTGATGGGGCTACTGTCGCTCCTCTTCGTCTTCTTGACGATGTGGTACTCGGCGCGAAAGCGGCGCAACGTCACCGGCGCGACGATGATGACGTGGCTCTGGGCCCACGTGTACTTCGGCCTGCTCGCCGTGCTCGCGGCCACGCTGCACGCTGGCTCGGGCCTCATGAGCGCGTCGTTCTCGAGCGGCAAGCTCCTCTTCTTGCTGTTCGCCGTCATCGCCGCGTCGGGCATCTTCTGGCGCCTCGCGTACGTCATCGTCCCGCCGAAGGCCGCGGTCGCCACGCTGAATTACTCGAAGGAGGGCGCGCTCCATCGCGCCGACGAGCAGACACTCGAGATCGAGAAGCTCACCGCCGGGAAGTCACCGCAGCTCCAGGCCGTGAAGGAGCAGCTCGTCCTTCGCGACGTGCCGCAGCACGAGCTCGCGCAGATGGCGAACGCGCTGCCGCCCGACGAGCAGGCGCTGCTCGTCGAGATCATCCAGCTCGCGCAGAGCCGCCGGCGCGCGCTCGCTCGCATTCCGCTCCAGACGTCGTTCACCAAACGCCTGCAATTCTGGCGGATCGTACACGTGCCGCTCGCGTTCGTGTTCCTGGGCGCGATCTTCTTTCACGTGCTCGGCGCGTTCGACGTGCATCGAAAGATCCTGCCCATGTCGGCCGCCGAGGACGGTCCGTTCGCCGCCTTTCGGCCGTCCTCGGACTGCAAGGAGTGCCACACCGCCATCTACACGCAGTGGCAGGACTCGATGCATGCGCATGCGCTCACCAGCCCGCTCACGGTGGTCCAGAACAACCTCGACATGCGGCACTCGCTGGTCGGCGCGGCGAGCCCGGATCCGCGTCGCATGTGCATCAACTGCCACGGGCCCGTCGTCGCCGCGGTGACCGACGGCGACCTCCTCCCGCTCCGCGGCCCGAAGCAGATCGAGGGCATCGAGTGCGTCGCGTGTCATCAGATGAACGACGCCGTCGCGCCGGGCGCCGGCCAGAGCGCCCTCACCTATCAGGAGCAGCTCGTCCGCGGCGATCGCTACTTCGGTAACCTCGACGGCCCGGTCGGCAACGCCTACCACCGGAGCAGCAAGAGCCCGCTCTTCGATCAGCCCGAACGCTTGTGCGCGACCTGCCACGACGTCAACGGCGACCGCAACGGCGATCACAAGATCGTGAAGGGCGTCGACCTCGTCCTCCAGCAGACGTTCGACGAATACCGCGAGTACCAGCGCGGCGGCGGCACCGGCAACTGCGTCACGTGCCACATGCCGGTCGTACCCGGGCTGAAGCGCGC
>JAYTOQ010000077.1:0-14948 GCA_043747665.1 Polyangiaceae bacterium
CTCAGCGGTAACCTCGGCGCGGTCGTCATCGCCGGTGCCGCCGGCAAGGACGCGGAGGACATCACCGCCTCCGACGTCACGCTCGTCACGCTCCTCGTCGACGCGTCATCGAGCATCCACGACCGCGGTCTCGAGGACGCGGTGCGCGACGGGCAGAACGCCCTCGTCGATGCGCTCGGCGACACGCGCGAGCGCGACTCGATCCTCATGGCGCTGTGGACGTTCGCGAGCGACACGCGCGTCGTCCATTCCTACGTCGGCCTCGAGGACGTCACGCGCCTCGACAAGAAGAGCTACGCCGGCCTCGGCTCGACGCGCCTCTACGACACGTGGTGTGACGCGCTCACCGCCAACGTCGCCTACGCCGAGCGCCTCCGCAGCTCCGGCACGCCGTGCAAGAGCGTGGTGGTGGTGGTCACCGACGGCGAGGATTGCGGATCGAAGCGTCGCGCCGCGGACTGCGCGCGCATCAGCAACGTGCTCCTCGCGTCCGAGCAGTTCACGCTGGCCTTCGTGGGCGTGGGGAGCGGCGACTTCCACACCATCGCGCGCGAGATGGGCGTACCCGACGGCTGCATCGCCGTGCAGGCGCAGGCCACGCCGAGCGCGATCCGACAGGTCTTCCGCATGGTCAGCCAGTCGGCGACCCGCGCGAGCCAGGGCCGCATCGCGCCAGGCCCGAACGCGGGCTTCTTCTCGCCTTAGGCTTGCCCGTTCAGTCGCCGGCGAATACCGCGTAGCACTCGCGCGCCTTGGGGCACTGGCTCGCCACTGCCTCGCCGCAGCTGTAGAAGGTATTACGTTTCGACTTCGGCGCCGTGGCGCAGAGGTCGCGACACATCGCGTGCTCACTGGCGTCGAGGCAGCCGAAAAAGTCGAGGCTGTTACACGCTTGCTGGCAGTTCATGACCTCGAACTCCTCCTGACCGGAGTCGAACGCAGGCGGAGATGTGTCGCGGAACGCGGCGTCAGGCAGTCCCGCAGAGCAGGTCGACTGCAGCTCGGCACACGGCGTGCGGGCCGCGCAATCGAGCAGCGACTGCGGCGCTTGCGACGTCATGCAATCCGAGATGCACGCCGTGCGCTTCGCGCTCGCGAAGAGCCCGCATGCGATGACCTTGTCGCAGACGCCGGTGCACGTCGCAGCGAAGACGGAGCCGTCGACGGAAGCAGCGCTCCCGCCGTCGGCGGCGTCTCCGAGGTTCAGCGTCGAGTCGCACGCCGCCGGACCCACACCGATCGCGCCGGCGACGGCGGCGATCACGAAGGGATAGAGGGCGCTCCGGCGCATCGGTCGGTCGACGATATCAATTTTGGAACGTCGCGTAGCAGGCGTTTGAACCCGGACACTCGCCAATGGAGGCGTTGACGCACGACGAGAACATGTCGCGCTTCGCCGTGGTCGTGGTCGACGCGCTGCACGCGGTACGGCATGCGCTCTGCGCCGGCGTGTCGAAGCACATCTGGAAGTGGAGCTGGTCGCACGTGCTCTGGCACTGGCTGATCGACACCAGATCGGCGGGGCTGCTGCCGCTGCTGCCGCTGCTGCCGCTGCTGCCGCTGGATCCGCTGGTTCCGCTGGTTCCGCTGGATCCGCTCGAGCTGCTGCTTCCGCCAGTCGACACGCCACCACCGCAGGCCATCGGCATCTTGTCGCACGCGGTGTTGTTGATGCAGTCGATCTGGTACTGATAGGCCTGTTTTTCGCAGGCGCCGGCGCATGCGTCCTTGTCGCCGACCTTGATGAAGCTGCACGTCGCGAGCTTGCTGCACGCGGTTGTGCACGATGACGGAGTGCCCCCGCCGCCCGTCGGAGCGGGCGCGCCGGCGGCAGGCTTGGGCGTGATGTTGGTGCGGCACGCGGGGTCGCAGATCGACGTCTGTGCGCACGCCGTGAAGAGCTGGATCTGATCCGGCGTCGCCTTCCCGCACTGCTCGTAGCAAGTCGCCTGCTCCTCGGCGGAGTTGCAGCCGAAGAACTTCATCTTGTTGCAGCCCTCCTTGCACGAGTCGATCTGTTGCGTGCTGGCACCGCCGCCTGCGCTGGTGCCGCCGCTCGCGCTGGTGCCGCCGCTCGCTCCGCCGGATGATCCGGGAGCGGCCGCGGTGGTGCTGCTGCAGGCGAAGGCGAGCGCCGAGGCGGCGACCGCAAGCGAAGTGACGAAGAGACGTCCGCACATGACTGGTCCTTTCCCGCGCGAAGGCGCGGTCGACTCCCATTTGGGACAAGGTCTCGGAACCGTCACAAAAAAATCGGTAGCGACGGAGAGCAGCGAAGTCAGCGCGGAGCGAGCGCGGCGTCGACGACCCCGCCGAACACGCTGTTCGGGTACGCCGTCCGGAAGCGCGCAGCCCGGGCGCGCGCGAGCGCCAGCTGCCCCGACCGCGCAAGGGCATCGATCGCGAGCGCCTCGCGCTCCTCGGACAGACGACCGCGCGGATAGCGTGCAGCGTGAGCATCGAGCGCAGCGAGCGCGTCTGCGCTCTGTCCGCGACCGAGCGCAGTGCGCGCACGATCGACGAGCGAGCGCTCGGCCGCGAGGTCGACGTCGTTGCCGGCGCCCGTGGCGCTCGCGACGCTCGCGACGCTCGTGGCCGACGGGATTTGCGTCGCCGCCGGAGCGACGTGCGCGGAGGCCGTCGCGGTCGCGGTCGGGATCGCAGACGGCAGCGCGGTGACCGGCACCGCCGTGAGCGAACCGGAGACCTCCGCCGACGGCGTGCTCGTGCTCGTGCTCGTCGGAACGAGAGCGGGCGACGGCGTCGTGGGCGCCGGCCACCCGGTCGTCGACGACCAAGGCGCCACGGGCGTGCTCGGCGCGACAGCCGCGTGCACGGCCGCGCCCACGCCGCTGCCGACGAGGAAGGCCGCGATGATCCACGGCAACGTCTTCGCGGTGAGGCCCGCCGCCGTGACGGCTGCGCCGGTCGCGGTCGCCGTCGCCGTGCCGGTCGCGGCACCAGTCGCCGCGCCGGTGGCCGCCCCCGCCGCGCCGGCAGCATGCGCAGTCGCCGCCGCGGCGGTCACCGCAGCGCCGATGGCCACGGACGCGACGACCCGCGCGAGCACGCGATCGTGCATGCCGGCATCGACATCACCGCGTGCGCGCTCAGCCGACAGTGCGCGTTGCGCGAGGCCTCCGAGCGGCGGCAACGGGTCGAGCTCGTCACTCATGCGAGCCTCCGGTGATCTTCACGAGCTGCTTCTCGAAGTCGGCACGCGCGAGCCTCAACCGAGAATACGCCGTGTTCAACGGCACCGCGAGCAACCCCGCGATCTCGGGCACGCCGATGCCCTCGAGGTCGTGCATCACCACGAGACTTCGCTTCTCGAAATCCATGGCGTCCAGGGCTGCAAGCAGTTGTCGCCGCAATCGTTCCTCCGCGACGAGCTCGTCCGGCCATCGCGTCGGATCTGCGGTGTCGTGCTCGCACTCGGGCGCTTCGTAACGGTGCCGAGCGAGCTTGCGATGATCGGAAGCGATGCGAAAGCAGAAGCCAAAGAGCCAGGGCTTGAGTGCCCGCGCCGGATCGCGCTCGTCGAAGTGCCGGTAGACGGCGACGAATACATCGTGTGCCACGTCCTCGAGCTCCGCGGTCTTCACGCCGAGCCGACGAAGCGTGTGCACGACGTAGCTGAGCTCGCGCCGATAGCAGTCCTGGAAATCCGCTGTCGGATCCTGTTTGGGGGCGTCCTCCGTTTCCATCACTGCTCAGAAGCGAATACCCGCAGCCACGCCCACGCGGGCCGCCACCGACGGCACCCTCCACACGTCCTGCGCAGCGAGCTGGAGGGCGATCCGCGTCATCGGCGCCACGGCCTCGGCATAGCCGCGGAGCCAGACCGTCCGTGAGAGCGCCAGCTCGGCGCCGCCTCGTGCGCTTGCCGCGCCATAGAGCTGGCTGCCGCGACGCGGGCTCGCGACGGCATCGCCTTCGCCACGAAGAGCGCCCAGCGTGAGCCCGACGCACACGAAGATCACGTCGGCATGACCACACGGCACGAGCGCCGCGGCGATGAGCGACGCGGACACTTGCCCCTGAGGCGTCGAGAGGGAGACCGGCAACGTCGCGATCCCCTCGACGGCGGGCTCGAACCACTTCCAGCGCGCACCGATGCCGATGTCGATCCCGGCTGCGGTCGCCGGGAGCTCTCCGAAGAGCACGACGGGACCGGCGCCCACGCGCACGTCAATGGGTTCCTTTGCGGGCTCCGGCACGCGGTCCGGCGAGGCTGCAGGACCGACGACGCCGACCGGAGCGGGAGCGGGCGCGGGCACGGGAGCGGGAGCGGGCGCGGGTGGCTCGCCGGGAGGTCGCGTCAGGCTCGCCGGATCGATCCCGATGGCGATGGCGACGGCGAGCGCATCGAGCAGCTCACGACAATCTCCGCTCGGAGAAGCGAGCTCCCGAATGCCAGGCCGTGGCCCTCGCAGCTCCAGCACGCCGACGATCCCGGCTCCCAGCCGATGCACCGCCACGACGACCTCGCGACGTGATGCGTCCGCGCCAGCGGTCTTCCGATCGAACGGATCGTATCCGACGCGCGCCGCGACCGCGTCCTGCAGCTCGGTGGCGGTCGGACAGCGCTCGATGTCGGCGTCCGGAGCGTAGGTGAGCGAGGCGTGCACGCGCTCATCGCCACGCGCCGAGGAGGGCCACATCGCCAAACCGCCGGTCATCGCCGCGATGACGAGCGTTTGCGCTCCAGAGCTGAAGCCCATCGTGCGGCCGAGACTAGCGCAGCCCGACACGAGCGAGGTATCTTGCGGCGCGCGAATGAAGGCCGCAGCGAGCACGTCGAAGATCAGGAGCGCGAAGAAGGCCGGCGGCGGGCTCGACGACCGTGGCGCGCGCGATCCCGATCCCGACGAGGACCGCTTCCTCGAGAAGTATCGGCCTGGCGCCTTCGCGCGGCCCTCGGTCACCGTCGACCTCGTGATCCTGACCGTGCTCGACAAGGACCTGAAGGTCCTCCTCGTCCAGCGCAACGAGCATCCGTACAAGGGTCGCTGGGCGCTCCCCGGCGGCTTCGTTCGCGTCAGCGACGATCGCAACGATCAGGGCGAGGACCTCGACGCGGCCGCGCTTCGCGAGCTCGAGGAGGAGACAGGGCTATCCAAGGAGACCGCCGGGCAGTTCTTCCTCGAACAGGTGAAGACATTTGGCAGGCCCGGTCGCGATCCGCGCATGCGCGTCGTCAGCGTCGCGTACTACGCGCTCGTGCGCTCCACGCTGGTGCCGCTCATCCGCGCCGGCGGCGACGTCGCGCAGACACGATGGTTCAGCGTGGCCGACCTGGGCGAGACGCAGCGGGAAGACGCGCTCGCCTTCGATCACGCGGAGATCCTGGAGGCCACGCTCGATCGCGCGCGCGCCGATCTCGATCGCAGCACGATCGCCTTCGAGCTCGTGCCCGAGACGTTCACCATCCAGGAGCTGCGTGCGGTCCACGAGGCGATCCGCGGCGAGGCGCTCGACCCCGGGAACTTCCGCAAAAAAATCCTGCGGATGATCGAGGACGGGCACATCGAAACCGCGCGCGGAAAGCGCGCGACGGCGTCGAAGCCCGCGAGCGTCTATCGCTTCGCGCGCAAGCCCGTTTGAGGATGACGACCCCCTCTGTCATGTTGTGAACCGATGGTGATGCAGTCCTGCGCCCAGACGAACCCGTGCAAGTGCACGAAGAACGAGGACCTCTCCTCGCCCTTCGGCCGTTGCGCGATCGTCGCTCGAGTGGCGCGCGTTTCGGACCGCAAAACCTAGGGCTCGCCAGGCGTCTTCCCGGATCCCCGGACGCTGGCAAAAGCCGCGTCAGAGAGTGGATCCGGTGGAGAAACGGTCATGGCTGGGTTTAAAGCAGCGGAGCTCGAAGCCTCCGCAAATCGACGACTGAAACGACAGGTCGCTCACGAGGCGCGCGCGAGCGTTGCTCTCGAGGAGCGACCCAAATGCGCGAGCGGTACATCCTCGAAGGACGCAGACACCGGCAATTCGGCTGGCTCGTCGCCGCGTCTGACGCGCGAGCTCGTTCAGCTCGCGTGGCCCATCGCGGCAGCGATGCTCGGCGAGACCGCGATCGGCCTCGTCGACACGAAGCTCGTCGGCGGGCTCGGCCCGGGAGCGCTGGGCGGCGTCGGCATCGCGACGACGCTCATGTTCCTCGGTTACTCGGTGGTGTTCGGCATCATGCGCGGGGTCAAGGTCCGCACCTCGCACGCCATCGGCGAAGGCCGATCGCTCGACGGCTATGTCTACGCGCGATCCGGCGTGCTCATGGGCGCGGTCATCGGCTTCGCCATCATGCTCGCGTGCCGCGACGTGAGCGGCGTCTTGCGAGCGCTCGGCACCGATCCCACGATCGTGCCTTTCGCGCGCGATTTTCTCGCGGCAGTCACGCTCGGCGCGCCCTCGACCTGCGCGCTCGCCGCGCTGATCCAGCATCGGCAGGCGATCGGTGACTCGCGCACGCCCATGGTCATCGGCATCGCCGGCAACGTCTTCAACGGCGTCTTCGCGTGGAGCCTCATCTACGGACACCTCGGGCTTCCTGCCCTCGGCGTCCGTGGCGGCGGCTGGGCCACGGCGACGACGGAGACTCTCGAGCTCGCGGTCATGGCCGTGATGCTGGTGCGCTCCGAGCGCCGCGCGCGCGCCCTTGCCGGTGCCGACGAGACATCGCGCACTCTTTCTTTCCGGCGCGCGACCCGCGACGTCGCCGAGCTCGGCGTGCCCACGGGCCTCCAGTTCGGCGCGGAGATGCTCGCCTTCACGACGATGACGGCCATTCTCGGCTCCATCGGCAAGGACGAGATCGCTTCCCACCAGATCGCGCTCGCGGTGATCCGCGTGTCGTTCCTTCCTGGCGTCGCGGTCTCGGAGGCGGGCAGTGTCCTCATCGGTCAGGCCCTTGGCAGGAGGCGACTCGACGAGGCCGATGCCGTGCTGAAGAGCGCATTGAAGATCGCGGTTGGCTTCATGGCCTTCTGCGGGCTCCTCTTCGCGCTCGGCGGCGGTCTCCTCGCGGAGTTCTTCTCGAAGGATCCCGCCGTGGTGACCATCGCGCGACGGCTGCTCTTCGTCGCCGCGATCTTCCAGGTCCTCGATGCCGTGGGCATCGTGTTCCGGGGAGCGCTCCGGGCCGCGAAGGACGTCCGCGTGGCGGCGATCATCGGCATCGGAGCGATCTGGCTGTGCGTGCCGACGGGCGCGTACTTCCTCGGAAAGCTCTACGGCCTCGGCGCCGTGGGCGGCTGGATCGGCTTCGTCGGCGAGACCACCGTCGCCGCGTTCCTCTACTACTTCCGCTGGACGAGAGGCGCGTGGCGCAAGCAGTACGCGCCCCGCTAAATAGGGAAAGCCCGCATGGTCGGGGAACCATGCGGGCTTCGGTTTTCGGCTCACGTAGAGGGAGGGAGGAGGACTAGGAACCCCTACGCTCGCCGAAGTCTGTAGGGGCCGATCAGGCCTGGTTGCCGTTGCGACGGCGGCGCGCCGCGACGGTGATGCCGAGAGCGAGGAGGCCGATGCCGGCCCAGCCGCCCGTCGAGGTCGTGGTGCCCGCGGTCTTGCAGCCGCAGCCGGAGTCGGCTGCGGGGCCGGCCGGGAGGGCGTCGTCCTTCGAGCCGGTGGTGCCGCCAACGTCGGCGCCGTTCGCGCCGATCTTGAACGTCTGCTCGGGAGAATCGGGGTCGTTCGAGGCGACCGTGATGTCGGCCATCGCCGCGCCGGCGTTGGCCGGAGCGAACTTGATCTGCACGTCGTACTTGCTCTTCGGCGCAACGGTGATGCTGTCGCCGGGGACCGTGAACTGCGGGTCGGAGCTCTTGAAGGTCATGACCGCGGCCATCTCGCCGGAGTTCTCGATGGTGACCGTCTTGGTAGCCGAGCCGCCGGCCTTCACCGCGCCGAGATCGACGCCGGCGGTCGGAGCATGCACGTTCGGGAGCGGGATGTGGACAACCGAGGCCTGGTACGCGACCTTCGAGGTCGGGACCGTGTACGCCTTGGAAAACGCGGTGATGCCGATGGTGGTCGTGAAGTTGTAGCCGAACGCCTTCGTCATCGAGATGAAGGGCTGGATGTCCATCGTTCCGGCGACGTTCATCTCGCCTTCGACCTGGGCCATCACGTCCATGAAGTCGCCGTCGGTGGCGTCGAGCACGGACTCACCGGCGATGGTGGTGATCGGCGCCTGCGCGCCGCTCAGCATGACCTTCGTGGTCTTGTACGAGAACGTCGGCTTCGTCGAGGCGCGGATGCCGATGTTGCCGTCCCAGCGGGTCGGGTCGAGCGTGTCGCCCGTGACGATCTGGCTGAGGTTGTCGAACGTCTCCGAGAAGAGGACCGAGTTCGCGAGGTCGGGCGCGCTCAGCTTGGTGTCGACCTTGGTGAAGCCCCAGGGCGCGAACTGCTGCGTGGACTTCGAGTCGTAGGCGAACTTGGCGCCGGGGAGCTTGTTGACGAGCTTGTCGGCGTCGAACGCGAACTGCGCGGTGAGACCGAAGGCGCTGACCTTGAGCTCGAGGGACGGCGTGAGCGTGTGACGAACCGTGACGGTGCCGTCGGACTGCGAGCCGTTCGCGGCCTTGAGGACGATCTTCTTGTCGCCGGCCCACGTGGCCTGGACGACAGCGCCCTTCGGCATGTTGATCGAGTAGAGCGGTCCGCCGTCCTTGACGGGGTCGATCTTCACAACGGCGCGGATCTGCGCGACCGAGGGGCCGATGAAGCCCGTGTCGATCGAGGTATCGAGGCCCTGATTCATGTCGAACTTCAGCGCGGCGGTGCCGGTCGAGGAGTTCGGGCCGGCTGCGTTGGCTGCCGTATCCGCGTGGGCCTGCGAAGCGGCGAAGGTCACGCCGGTCGCGGCGGCCATCATCATGGTGAATCGAAACGCAGAGCGAAGGTTCGTGTGAGCGCGCATGGTGGAAGTCCTCTCCAGTTATCCGGCGCATCCCTGCGCGCGGTCCTTGTCCCAATCCTTCCTCTGAGCTCGTTGCCCCGAAGCTCTGAGGTAGGTTGAAGTACTCTTCAGCACGCACCGTGCCGCTGATGTAGGACATGCGCTCTGTAGCAAAGTCGCGAGGTTCAGCCCGAGCGCGAGTGTAGTTACAAGTAGGCTGTACTCCTTCTGTGGATTACATGATCCACCCCTGGATCTCATCGCACGCATCCTCGACTAGGATCGGCCCGTGTTGACGGCGGCTTTGCTCACGACGAGGACCTGCTCGCGGTGCGGCTCCGTCTTCGGCGCCGATGCCCTCTTCTGCGCGAAGGACGGGACCAAGCTCCCGGCCGAGGACACCGACGTCGCTCCGGACAGTGACCCGTACATCGGGACGGTGATCTCGGAGGACATCGAGCTCCGTAGCGTGGCTGGGGTCGGCGCGATGGGGCGCGTGTATCGCGCGCACCAGCGCGGCATCGATCGCGACGTCGCGGTGAAGATCCTCCATCGCGAGATGTCCGGCAACGCGCAGCTCGTCCAGCGCTTCCACCGCGAGGCGAAGATCGCCAGCAAGCTCCAGCACCCGCACGTGGTCGAGGTCTATCTCGTCGGGCAGCTCCCCGATCGCGCGCTCTACATCGTGATGGAGTACCTCGATGGGCTGTCGCTCGCCGCTGCGCTCGTCGCGGCCGGCGGCGCCTTCCTTCCCGCGCGCGCGCTCTCCATCGCGCTCCAGATCTGCGACGCGGTCGGCGAAGGACATGCGCGAGGCATCGTTCATCGCGATCTCAAGCCCGAGAACGTGATGCTCGTCCGTCGCGCCGAGATGGTCGACTGGGTGAAGGTCCTCGACTTCGGCATCGCCAAGGTGGCCTTCGGCGAGCAGTCGATGCAGACGGCCGCCGGCCTCGTGTTCGGCACCGCGCGCTACATCTCGCCCGAGGGCGCGCAGGGCACGAACGTCGCTCCGTCCGGCGACGTCTATTCGCTGGCCACCATCGTCTACCAGATGCTCGCCGGACGAACGCCCTTCGATGCCGAGCCGGTCGGCCTCCTCATTAAGCACATTCACGAGCCGCCGCCGCTCATCACGACGTTCCCGCGCGCCGCCGATCTGCATCCGGCGCTCGTGAAGGTGGTGATGGACAACCTCGCCAAGGATCCGACGAAGCGAGCGCAAGGCGCGCGCGCGTTCGCCGCGCAGCTCGCGCAGGCCGCGAAGGAAGCGAGCATCTCCATCTCGGAGGTCGGCGTCGTGGCCCGACTCAGCAATGTCGACTTCGGTCGACCGTCGCTCGCGCTCGACCCGACGCTCGACGATGCCGCCGCGCCGGCGGAGATCGCACGCGCGAATCCGCCCAGCGTGTCCACCGAGCTCGCGGCCCCGGCGATGCCGGTGCACGCACGAGGGACTGCGCCTGCTCCTTCATCGAGCCGAAGAGCCGAGAAGCGTCGCGGCGTGGCGATCGTGGCTCTGGCGTTCTTGCTCGGCGCGGCGCTCGCCGTCATCGGCACGCAGTACGTGTCGCGGCACGCAGGCGACGACCGCACTGCGCATCTCGCGCACGCTCGTCGCGCGTTGACGGAGAGCCGCTACGTCAACCCGCCGGGAGACAACGTCAGCGACATCGTCAACGCAGGTCTGGCGAAATGGCCCGATGACACCGAGCTTGCGCAGGTACGCGCCGATGCCGCGCACGAAATGGTGACGCGATCCATGGCGGCGCGCGCCGGCGGCGATCTCGGCGGTGCACGTGATCTCGTCCACGACGCGCTCCAGCTCGATCCCGCCGACCACACCGCACGTATCCTCGTCGGTCAGTACCAGGACGAGCTCGACGCGATGCTCAACGGAACCACCAGCAACACCGGTGGCCCGAAGGTCATCTTCGAGGCACCTCCGCTGGCGCGGCCCGGCCAGAAGATCGACCTGGTCGCGCGTCTAGCTCCGGGCGCCGCCGGCCCGAAGGCGAAAATTCATGGCACCAAGGTGACACTCTTCGACAACGGCAAGACGAGCGCCGGCACGCCGCTCGCGATCATCGCCACCGATGCTCACGACTTCAGGGGTACGCTTACCGCGCCGAACGTGGGTAGCTACGACATCGTATTCGAGACGGTCGTCGACGGCGCGACGGTGCGCGCGTCGCGCGATCTCGACGTCGTCCGGTGAGCCGAACCTACTTGGCGACCAGCGTCTTCGCGCAGCGGAAGCCGATGCCGTGGCTGCGAAGCCCCGGCGTGCTCTTGAAGCGATAGGTGGGCCGTACCCAGCTCGGGTCGCTCCCGTTCCACGCGCCGCCACGGAGGACGCGCTCGGTGCCGCTCGCGGCCCCCGTCGGATCGCTCGCGGCACCGGGGGTGTAAGGCGCATACCAGTCCGACGCCCACTCCCACACGTTGCCCACGACGTCCTGCAGCCCGAACGGCGACGCGCCCCTCGGAAAGGAGCCGACGGGCGCGGTGGTCTGGAAGCCGTCGTCGGCGGGGTACATCGCCGAGACGTCCTCGTTGTTCTTCTTGCCCCACGCGAGGCACTCCTTGCCGCAAGCATTCAGCCGCGGCGCGCCGTCGGTGGGCGGCTCATCGCCCCAGGGATACTTGCGACCGTCGGAGCCGCGGGTCGCGAACTCCCACTCGGCCTCGGTGGGCAGGCGTCCGCTCTGCGCCTTGCAGAACGTGTTGGCGAGGTCCCAGTCGATGCAGTTGATCGGATAATCACCGCGCGCATCGACGTCGCGGATGTTGCACAGCGGATCGTAGATCTTGCGCTCGCGGGCCGTGATTCCAGGCCAATCGTTCTCGCGCGGTCCTCGCTTGCACTCGCCCTTGTCACTGCACTTCTTGTATTGTGCAACCGTCACCTCGGTGAGGTCGATGCAGTACGGCGAGAGCGTGACCTGGTGGGCGGGGCGCTCCGCTTCTTCGTCCTTCTTGTCGTCGGTGCCCATGAAGAACTTGCCGCCGGTGATGGTCGCCATTCCCGAAGGGCATGACGGCGGGATGGGCGCGACGACCGAAGCCGGCGGCAGTGCGCCCCTCGCCGACCCGCTCGCATTGGCCATCGGCGGCGCCGCGTCCTTGCTGCGACCCGCGAAGACGAAGACGCCCGCGGCCATCGCGCCGAGCGCGAGCACGGTGCCTGCGGCGATCGCCACGAAGAGCCCGGCCTTCGACGGCGGCGACACCGGCGGTGAGCCGGTGATCATCAACCCTGGGCCGGTCGGCACGGTGCGATTCGTGTTGTACAGCGGCGCACCGAGCGGCGCACCGAGCGGCGCGGTCGCGTTCGGGTTCACCCACGACTGCGGGCCTGGCTGGCTCGCTCGATCCGGCGAATAGGCACCGGAAGGAGCGCTCTGGCGCGCCATCGCCGTGTTCGAATCGGGCGGCGCGAGCGCGCTGCGGAGGGCATCCCAGAGCTCGCCGGTCGAACGAAAGCGTTCGTCGGGCACGACGGCGAGCGCACGGCGGAGCGCCGCCTCGAGCGCGTCGGAGGTCTCGAAGCCATACGCGCGCGGCGTCGGCCGGCGCTTCGGGTCCATCGAGCAGAACGCGAGCTGCGTGAGGTCGTCACCGCGCAACGGCGGCTCGTGCGTCATCAGCTCGGTGAAGATGAGGGCGAGCGCGAACACATCGGTCCACGGCCCGGTCGCGCCGTGCGTTCGCGAGAACTGCTCCGGCGCGCCGTAGGCCGGAGTGAACGACGACACGACGCCCTGGGTCTGCGCGAACGACCCCGCCTGGCGCTGCAGATCCTGCACGACCTTGGCGATGCCGAAGTCGAGGACCTTCACCGTGTACTCACCGCGGGGATCGCCGAGCACGAAGATGTTCGCCGGCTTCACGTCGCGATGCGCGATGCCCTTCTTGTGCGCGAGGGCGAGCGCGAGCGCGGCCGGCTCGAGGATGTTCAGCGTCTCGTCAAGGGTGCGCGGCGGCAGCCCGTGGGCCTTCTCGTAGTCGAGCACCTGCTCGAGCGAGCGACCTTCGAGCCACTCGAGCACCATGTACGGCATCTCGCGACCGTCACGCGTGCGCAGCATGCCGACGTCGCGCGCCTGACAGATCGCCGCCGATCGCTCGGAGAGCTCGGCGAGGAGCGCGCCCTCCTGGATGAACATCTTGACGAGATGCTCGCGGCGCTCGGTCGGCAGATCGCCGAGCGTGCGGAACACCTTGATGGCGACGGGTCGCTGCCAGACCTTGTGGGTCGCGCGGTACACGACCGCGAACCCGCCTTCACCGACGACCCGCTCGATCTCGTATTTCTCCGAGACCGTCGTACCGACGAGGGAAAGAGGGTCGTTGCTGGACATCGACCGAGCGAGCGTATCAAAGCTCCTACCCGTCGACCCAGATTGCCGGTTGCATCGCCTTCGTGCGACTACAGCGACCTGGCGCAGCGGAAACCGAACCCGTAGCGGCGGGCGGTCGGCGCGACGTGGAACCGGAACGATGGCCGCACCCACGACGGCTGTGCGCCGTTCCAGGCCCCGCCGCGGATCACGCGATCGGTCGCCTTGGTCGGGCCCTTCGGATCCGTGACGGTCGAGCTCAAAGTCACCTTGTCGTACTCCGCGTAGAAGTCCGCCACCCACTCCCAGACGTTTCCGACGACGTCCTGGAGGCCGTAGCGCGACTTGCCTTTCGGGAAGCTGCCGACGGGCGACGTGTTGGGGAAGCCGTCGTCCTCGTCGTACATCAGCGCGGGCGTGTTGTCGGGGTCGTGGTGCTTCTTCTGCCAGGCGACGCATTCCTTGCCGCACGCGTTGAGGAGCAGCGCGCTCGGCGGCTCGTCACCCCATGGGTAAATGCGCCCGTCGGAGCCGCGCGCGGCGAACTCCCACTCGGCCTCTGTGGGAAGGCGGCCGCCGCGTGACTCGCACGCCTCGCGCGCTTGATCCCAGTCGATGCAGTTGATCGGGTGCGTCGCCTTGCCGACGGGGTCGGCGATGTTGCAGAGAGGGTCGTAGATCTTGCGCTGGACGTCGCTGATGCCGGGCCAGACGTTCTCCTTGCCGGCACGCCGGCATCCGCCGCGGTCGCTGCACTCCTTGTATTGTGCAACGGTCATCTCGAGCTCGTCGATGCAGTACGGCGTGAGTCGCACGCGGTGCGGCGGCTTCTCGGTGGGTAGCGCATCCTTCTCGTCGGAGCCCATGAAGAACTCGCCACCGGGGACGAGGATCATGCCCGGCGGACATTGCTTGCCGGCAGCCGACGACGACGACGACGACGACGACGACAACGACGGCGAGAGGCCGGTCCCGGTGGCTCCGCCCTTGCCTGCGCCGTGGAGCGCGACCCAGCCGCCGCCGGCCGCGAGCGCGATGGCAGCGGCGATCGCAGCGACGACGAGCGGCGTGCGGCTCTTCGGAGCGGCGTCCGCGGGCCCCGCGGCGACGACGCTCGGCGATCGGGCCGGCGCGGCGGGCGGATCGCTGGTGACGACGGTGTCGACGAACGCCTCGGTCGTCGCGACCGCCGCTCCGACGACGCTCACGCGGGCGCTTGCGATGGAGCTGAGCTTGTCGCCGAGGACCTTGGCGCGGAGCGCGTTCCAGAAATCGGCGCAGTTGGCGAAGCGCTCCTCCGGCTTCACGGCGACGGCTTTCTTGAAGATGGCCTCGATGTCGTCGGACGTCACGACGCCGAGCATGCGCGGCGTCGGGCGCGTCTTCTCGTCGGCCGATGCGTACGCGAGCTGGACGAGGCTGTCGCCGCTCATGGGCTCCTTGCCGGAGCAGATCTCGGCGGCGACGAGCGCGAGGGCGAAGACGTCGGTCCACGGTCCGGTCGAGCCGTACTGACGGTTGAACTGCTCGGGCGCGCCGTAGAGCGGCGTGAAGGACGTGATGTGCCCGGCGGTCTTTCCGAAGCCCATTTTCTGAACGTCCTGGACGACCTTGGCGATGCCGAAGTCGAGCAGCTTCACGCCGCCGCTCGCCTTGGCGTCGCCGGTCGACCCCAGCACGAAGATGTTCGCGGGCTTCAC
>JAYTOQ010000078.1:0-4599 GCA_043747665.1 Polyangiaceae bacterium
CCGTCACGCGTGAGCGGCTCCTCGGCGCCCTTGAACTTGCCGACCTGGAGGATGTCGATGTTGAGGTGCAGCTCGTCGGCGAGGAGCCGATGCATGTACAGGATCTGCGCAGCGAGGCCGACCGTCTCCACCTCGCCGGCGGGCGAGACGTAGATGCTCGAGCATCCGCGCGCTGCCGCCATGAGCGTGGCGTTGGTGAAGCCGTCGCCGTGGCAGTAGACCTTCTTCTTCGCCTTCAGCGCCTCGAGGTGCTCGCCGATCTCCATCGAGCGGGCCGCGCCGATGCTCGCGCTCCCGAAGCGCACGAGGACGCCGACAGACTTCTTGTCCTCCTTGACCTCCTCGATCACGCGAAGGAGCTCGTCGAAGCTCTTCTTGCGGCCAACGCCACCGAAGAGGCTCGGCGCCTCCTGCTCGGGGACGCCGCCGCCGAGATCGAGGATGGCGATGGCCGGTCCGGTCTTGCGCGGAGGCTCGGTGGTTTTCCCGTCGGCGGTGGTCTCGCCGCGCGGACGTCCCTCGCAACCCGCGGCCGCGGCGAGGAGGCCGCATGCCGTAAACAACGCGCCGAGAAGACCTGCTACCGAGCGTCGCATCATCCGCCTCCTCCCGTGTCCGCCGGCGTCGGAGCCGGTGCCGCTCCCGAGGTGCTCCCGGCCGCGCCGCCGCTGGTGCTGGAGCCCGAGCTGCCCGAGCTGCCGCCGGCGGAGGCCGCGTCGACTCGCTGCTTCACGCGTGCGGGATACGACCCTTCGGGGAATCGCTCCACGATCTCCTTGTACGTCTTCATCGCGCTCGCTCGATCCCCGGACTCCCAATCGACGTCGCCCACGCCCACGAGGGCGGGCACGTAGCTCGGGTTGGTCGAGAGTACACGCTTGTAGGAAGCCCGTGCGCCGTTCAGGTCGCGTCGCGAATGCGCGATGGCCGCGAGGCCGTTGAGCGCCTCGGCGTCATTGGGATTGCGTTCGAGCGCGGCCGCGAAGAGGGACTGCGCGCGATCATTGTCGCCGCGCTGCCGCGCCTTCTCGCCTTGCACGACGAGGTCACGCGCATCGCCGCTGGGATGTCCCGGGGCGCTCGGATCGCTGCGATCTCCGCGATCGCGCGGACCATGCTTTCCGCCGTCGGTGGCGGACGCCACGAGGCCGCCGTCGAGGTCCGAGGCGATCCCGCCGTCGAGCTTCGCGCTCGGCTTCGCGCGGTCGGCGAAGCCTCGCAGCAGCGGGAGCAGCGGATGCTGGCGCTGCATGCTGGCGAGGTGCTCGACCTCCGACTTCGCGCCTGCGACGTCGCCCGAGCGCGCCAGCGAATAGACGAGCGCGGCGCGGGCACGACCGGGTCCCGACTCGGCGCTCGCCGCCGCACGCAGGCGCTCGGTCACCGTCGACCACAAGGGCTCGGTCTCCGCGAGATCGAGCGCGGCGAGCACGTACGCCGTCTCCGGCTGCGACGCGGACGGCGCGACCTTCGCGACGAGCGCGCGCGCTCCCTCGCGATCGCCGGCGACCCGCAGCGCGTCGATCTTCGTGCGGAGCGCGGCAGCATCGTCGGGAGCCGCGGCGATCGCGTCGTCTGCGGCCTTCTTCGCCGCCGCCGACAGCTCGGCGAGCGCGTCTTTCGTGAAGCGGATGTCGTCGGTCGCGTCGGCCGCGAGCAGCCGCGACTTCAGCCACGGCACGTCCGCGCGAACCGCGGAGAGCCGCGCGACGTCCAGCAGCACGTGCGGATCCTTCTCGGCGAGCGCGCTGGCCTTGTCGAAGCTCTCCTTCGCGCTGTCCAGGTTGCCGTCTCCGAGCGCCTTCTCGCCGGAGGCGAGAAGGCCGACCACGCGCGGGTCGGCAGCGGCGACGGGCGGACGCGACCCGCCGAGGACGCCGCCCAGATGATCCTTTGCCCATACCGCGCCGAGGAGCGCGACACCGGCGACCACGACGGCCGCCACGATGAAGCCGCCCACCGAGCGACGCCGGCCCATCGAGCCCGGGCCATCCGGCAGCGACGCCGATGGACCGCGAACGCCGTCGGCGTGGTCGCCGGAGTAGTCGCCCGAGTCGCGCGTCTCGACGTTCATCCGCCGCGGCACCGGCTCGGTGGGCAGCGGCAGCGGCGACGATGCCTCGAACGCGGGAGGCGCGGGCGTGTGCTTCGGGACGTAGACGGGATCGAGCATCGGCTGCGTGCGCGTCAGCGGCTTCTGCGCGCTCGCGATGGGCGGCGCCGCGCTCGGCGCGCGGGTCGCCTCGGGTTCCTCTCGACGTTGCGGTGCGTGCTCGATGCGCTCGGTATCCGGCGGCGCCTCGCTGCGATGAACCGCGGCGGTCTCACCCATGGTTGCCGGCGGCGGCGCCGAGCGCGCCACGACGGGCGGCAACGGGTCCGGGCTGACCGGTGGAAAATCTGGCCGCGTGCTCATGCGCTGACGGGGAGGCGGAACGACCGGGGGCGCGGGCGCGGTGGAGATCACAGGCGCGGCCGCCGGCGGCGGCACGCTCCTCCTTTGGTCGCGCTGGTCGAAGAACGGCGCGAGCTCGGGGATCTGTCCGATGGCCTTCTGCTTGAGCCCGCCGCGCGAGAGGAGGTCATGACGGTCGACGAGGTTCGTCTGGATGGCGCGCTGGAGCTCACGGAGCGACGTGAAGACGAGCGTCCGTCCGTCGCCGGTCTGGACGTTCCAGAAGTCCTCGCTGAAATCGCCGTCGCTGCGGCGAATCTTGAATTTGTGCCCGCAGTTGGTGCACTTCACCGTCGTCCCCCGACCGCTCACCAGCGCGTCGTCGAACTCGTACTCGGTGCTGCAGCGCTCACATCGGACGTCCATTCGTGCGCGCTCTGGGGCAAGCCTTGTCGGGCGGGGAACCGTGTGAAATGAGGCTAACACGCGGGCTTTCTTCGTGGGACCTATCGCGTCGCCATCCTCTCGAGAGGTTGGACACCCCCGTCGAGTCGCCGAAGTCGCGGAAACCGAGGGCTACCCCCCGACGTGGCGTCCACGACAAGCGTGAACGCCCGTCCACGCTCGGCCGGCCGATCTTCATATTTGCCGGCAATTTGCTGCGCGAAGGCGCCCCTTGTGTGGGGCATGGCCGTTGCTACCCTCTCCTCGCGACTCCGGCGAACGAGGATCCAGGACCCATGATGATGAAGCACGTATTTTCCTTCGTTCTTCTCGGGCTCGGCGCGGCCGCGCTCGGTGGCTGCCCGATCTACTCGGACGACCAGCGGTCGAACCGGGTCTGCGTCGGCAGCGACTGCTACAGCTGCCCCGACCCGTACATCTCGGACAATTGCTACGGATTCTCCTGTTACGGGGACGGCGACTGCCCCAGCGGCTACGCCTGCGGCAGCAACCAGCGCTGCCACCTGACGGACGGCGTCGCGCCCGGCCCCGGCCCCGGCACCCTCTGCACGAAGCCCTCGGACTGCGCGAGCGGCGAGAGCTGCGGCGCGGACAACAAATGCCACGCGGGCGACTGCTCGAGCTCGGGCTGCCCCTCGAACTTCGTCTGCAAGCTCGCGAGCGGCGTCCCGAGCTGCCAGGCCGTCGGCGGCGAGGGCGGCGTGCCCGCCTGCAAGAGCGACGGCGACTGCCAGAGCCCGGCCGGCTCCAAGTGCCTGAGCGGCGCCTGCTACGCGCCAGCTGACCAGTGCGCCGACGCGACCCAGTGTGCGCCCGGCTCGCAATGCGTGCAGGGTGCATGCACCCCGTCGTGCAGCGAGACGAAGCCCTGCCCGACCGGCTACAATTGCGACGTCGGCAAGGGCGTCTGCACCGGCACCACCGGCGCGTGCACAACCTCTGACCAGTGCGGCACCGGCAAGTCGTGCGTGCAGCAGCACTGCGTCGCCAACTGCGGCGCCGGCTCGACGTGCCCCGCCGGTCTCATCTGCGTCGACGGCGGTTGTACGCCCGACCAGCAGCCGGTCTTCACGTGCGTCACCGACGGCGTCCAGGACAAGTGCCAGACGGGCAGCCTCTGCCTCCGTCACAGCTGCTACATCGGCTGCGACGCGGACGCCGGCGCGAACGCCTGCAAGAGCGCAGACAAGTTCAACGTCTGCAAGAGCGTGACGACGAGCTCGGGCGCCCACTCGGTGTGCGGCTCCGCGACGAACCTCGGCACCGACTGCGATCCGACCGTGGGCAAGAACTGCGCAAGCCCGCTGGTCTGCATCGACGGCTTCTGCCGCTGAGCTGCGTTCTCAGGCCTTGCGACGGCCGCTGACGACGCCGACGTTCACGGTCAGCTCGAAGGTGCCGTCGCTCCAGTACTTGTCGATGGCTTCGCGCACGTACGAGAACGGGCGGTCGTCCGGCATGTTCAGGTTCACGCGGAACTCCGGGAGGAGCATGAGCCGCGTCATCGGATCCTCGAACAGCTCTCGGCCGGTCTCGTACCGCAGCGTGCGCGTGCGTAGGTCCACGTCGACGAACTCGAAGCCCACCGCCTCGAGCTCGCGCTTGAAGAGGTCGTCGGTGGGACGAAGCTGAGTCGCCGCCTCGACGGCGTTCGTCAGCCCCGTCAGCTCGTTCTTCAGCGCGCACTCGCGGAGCAGATCCGCGATCTCCGCGAACGAGCCGCGCAGCGGCATCGCGAC
>JAYTOQ010000079.1:0-1854 GCA_043747665.1 Polyangiaceae bacterium
GCGGCCAGCGCGGCCTCGTACCATGCGAGGTGGCCGTTCACGAGATCGAGATCGAGCACCGAGCCGTGCGCGATCAGATCCGAGCCCAGAACACCGGCCCGCGGTAGGCCATCGGGCGTCGTGCCCGGCCTGAGGCGCGCGATGATGGGGAGCGTCATCGAGCGACAGAAGATGGTCGTGCTCGCCGTCGCGTCGGTGCCGTCGCCCGAACGCGTGAGGTAGGACTTCAGGCTGCCGGTGTCCACGAGGAACTCGCCGAGCGATCCGTACGCGTCAAGCTGCGCATGGAGTCGATCCGCGCGCCCGGCGCCGTCGTGATGAACGTGCAGTGCCGCGGGGGCGTCGCAGGTGTTCGCAGCGGCAGCGGCAGCGGCGTCCCACACCGGCGGCCTCGTGTGCTCGGCATACGCGAGCGGCCTGCGCGGCACGTCCGGCGCCGGCGGCTCGACGTCGCCGCAGCCCGCGAGGGCCGCGGGCGCAAAGCCCAGCCACGCGAGCGCCAGGACCGAGCTCAGTCGAACGAGAGCGCGCACCACGGCTCATGGCCGAGCAACGTCCGCGCCATCACGGATCACCGAGGTTTGTCGCGCTGAGCAATGGGAACGCGTGTCGTCGCGCACGGCGATCGAGCGCCGTGTCGTCAGCCCACTAACGCTTGCGCGCGATCTTCCCGATGCCGACCTTCTCGGCTGCCGTCACGATGTCCGGGTTGGCGAAGCCCGCCTGCACGAGCGTCTTCACGTACTCGTTGCCGTGGCGGGTGTCCTTCACTGCGCCGTAGGCCATGGCTGCGTACATACGCGCAGGGAGCGAGGCGAGCGGCGGCGGCGGATCCTCGGTGGAGATGATGGCGCGCGCCTCTTCGAGCTTGCCGTTGGACGCCACAGCATATGCGCGCAGCCACTTGGCGAGCGGGCCGCCCACGTTGGGATAGGCCTTGAAGAGCGCGACCGCGTCTCCCGCCTTGCCCATCGATCCCAGCACGAAGACGCGCTCGGCGAGCGCGCGAACGGTGACCGTACCGCCTTCGAGCGCGGCGCGGCTGTAGCGGTCGGCGTCTTCCGTCTTGCCGTCCCAGCGCGCGAGCTTCGCGAGGCGGACGGCGCGGAGCGCGCGCACGGTCTTCGCGTCGCCCTGCCACTTTGCGGCCACCTTGTGCGCGAGGTCGACGTCACCGGTGTCGAGCGCAGCGTCCATCGCGACGATGTCCGCCCACGGCGTGTCGTCGTCGGCCATGTCGAGCGCTCGGTCGCTGCCTAGCGCCTGAGCGTTGCCGGCCATGAGCGCCTGGCCGCGGACGAGCGGCACGAGGAATGGCAGCTTCTTCGCGTCGTCGGGCAGCCCATCGAGCGCGGTCTTCATGCGCTCGCCGTCGAGCTTCTCGTACGCGACGGCGGCGTTGACGATCGCGACGTCGGGCGACGTCGGCGGCAGCTCCTCGGTGGCCTTCAGCGCCTCGTCGAGACGGACGCCGAGGAGCGCGACGCGGGCGGCGAGCATACGCGCCGGCGGATAGACCGCAGAAAACGACACCGCGATGAGCGCGCCCTTGCGCGCGAGCGTCTCGTCACCGGTCGCCAGGGCGATGCTCCCCAGCCACGCCGCGATGCCCGGCGTGTCGGCGACGGACAGGCCCTTTTGCAGCGCGGCCTTCGCTTCGTCGCTCTTGTGCTGCTCGATGGCGAGGAGCGCGCGGACCGCCGGAGCGACCGCCTTCAGCGGCGTCGGGAGCACGTCGAGCTTGTCGACGATCTCCTTCGCCTCGGCCGGCGGCTCGCCGCGCATGGGATCCCGCGCCCAGGCCAGCGCGACCAGCGTGGCCCCCTCGACGCGATCCGGGTACTTTGCATGCAA
>JAYTOQ010000080.1:0-4547 GCA_043747665.1 Polyangiaceae bacterium
CTCGCCCTTGGGGTTGGGGACGCGGACCTCCGTGTTCATCGTGCGCGTCGCCGGATCGAGCGAGCCCGCCGAGCGCGCGACCTTGCCCTCGAAGGCGCGACCCGGATACTCACGCACCGTCACCTGCGCGGGGACGTCGACGCGCACGCTGGGCGCGACGTCCTGGGGCACCTGGACGAACACGCGGACCGGGTCGACCGCGGAGATCTTGAATAGCGGCGTCGTCGGCGATACGAGCGCACCGCGCTCGATGGTCCGCGCGTTGACCGTGCCCGCGAATGGCGCCGTGATGTGACCCCACGACTTCATCTGGGTGAGGCGGCGAACGTTGGCTTGCTGCGCCTCGATCGCGGCCTGCGCCACCTTGACGTTCGCCTCGTCGACGAGCGACTGCGCCTGCTTCTGGTCGAGCTCTTGCTGGGACGCGACGCCTTGCGGCGTGAGCTTCTTGTAGCGCTCGAGCGTCGTGTTCGAGTAGTCGCGGTTCGCCGTCGACTGGACGAGGCCCGCCTGCGCTTGGACGAGTTGCGCGCGCGCCTGATCGAGCTGCTGGTCGATCTCCGGCGTGTCGATCTCCGCGAGCAGCGCGCCCGCCACGACCTTGTCGCCTATGTCCACGACCCACTTGTTGACGTAACCGCTCGAGCGGGGATAAACGACAGTCTCCTCGAGCGGCTGGACGCTGCCCGGCAGCGCCAGCGACCGGTCGCTCGACTTGACCTTCGGCGTCACCACCTGCACGCGAGGCGCCGCCGACTCGGTGCTCTTCGTCGACGCGACCAGCTCTTGCTGAGCGCGGCGCTTCGGAAGCCAGGCGATCAGGAATGCCCCCGCCAGCACCGTCACGACGATCGCGACAATGGTCAGGAGGCGCACGGCGCCCACGTTCGCGGGAGGCGGTAGGTCGAAGCCGAGATCACCGGCCCGCGCCGGCTCCGACTTCGTTGGCTGTGCGTGCGGCGCGTGCGGCGCGGGCGGCGCATGCGGCGCATGCGGCGCGGGCGGCGCGGGCGGCGGCGGATTCGGCGGATCACCGAGCGCGGTCATAGGGCCTCCATCTCCGCGTCGTGGATCACCGGCGGCTTGCGACGGAGGATGCTGTACATGACCGGCACGAAGAACAGCGTCGTGACCGTCGCGAGCGCGAGACCGCCGATGACCGCGCGGCCGAGCGGCGCATTCTGCTCGCCGCCCTCACCGAGCCCGAGCGACATCGGGAGCATGCCGATGATCATCGCGAGCGCGGTCATGATGACCGGCCGGAGCCGCGTCATCCCGGCGGCCAGCGCCGCCTGCGTGGCGTCGCGCCCTACCGCCCGCTGGTCGTTCGCGAACGTCACCACGAGGATGCTGTTCGCCGTCGCCACGCCGACGCACATGATCGAGCCCATGAGCGCCGGCACGCTCAAGGTGGTGTGCGAGAGGAAGAGCATCCACGCGATGCCGGCGACGGCGCCCGGCAACGCCATCAGGATGACGAACGGATCGAGCCAGGACTGGAAGTTGACGACCATGAGCAGGTAGACGAGGAGGACGGAGAAGATCAAACCATAGCCGAGGCCGCGGAATGAAGACTCCATGCTCTCGACCTGCCCCTTGATCCGGACCGTCGTTCCACGCGGGAATCCCGGCTTCATCTCCTCCACGATCTTGCTCACCGCGGTCGAGACCGTTCCGAGGTCGGCGCCGTCGACGTTGGCCTGCACGTCGAACGTGCGCGAGGCATTGAAGTGCGTGACGTTCGCGGGCCCCGTTGTCCGCGACACCTGGGCGACGTTGGAGAGGAACTGGGGAGCGCCGTTCTCGCCCGTGGAGAGCGGCGTCGAGCCGATGTCGTCGATCGAGTGCAGCTCGTACTGCGGCGTCTGCACGGCGACGAGGTACTGCACGCCGCGCTTCGTATCGAGCCAGTAGCTGGGCGCGACTTGCGAGCTCGACGACAGCGAGATCAGGAGATCGCTCGCGATATCGCGCTCGGTCAGGCCTTGCTGTCCGGCCATCGTGCGGTTCACGTCGATCTTGATCTCGGGCACGCGCGGCACTTGCGCGAGATGGACGTCGACCGCGCCGGGGATGCTGCCCATGCGCGCCGC
The DNA here is from genome assembly GCA_043747665.1 of Polyangiaceae bacterium. Taxonomy (GTDB): domain Bacteria; phylum Myxococcota_A; class Polyangia; order Polyangiales; family Polyangiaceae; genus Labilithrix. Next base: position 2,094 of record JAYTOQ010000080.1, read on the forward strand.
GATCTTCGCGGCGACCTCGCCCGTCGCCTCTTCGTTGCCCGGCGCGCCCACCACCTGCACGTCAATCGGCGCCGCGAGGCCGAAGTTGAGGACCTGCGTCGAGATATCCGGCGCGAGGAAGAAGAACGTGGTGCCGGGATACTTCGCGCGGAGCACGCCGCGGAGCTTTCGCACGTACTCGGGCGTGGGCGCGTGATGCTCCTTCAGCGAGATGAGGATGTCTCCGTCGGCGGCCGAGATCGACGTTCCCTCGCTGAGCGACAGGTTGATTCCGCTGTACGGCGTGCCGATGTTGTCGAGCATCGTGTCGATGCTCGACGGCGGGATCACCGTGCGGATGGTCTGCTCGATGTCCGCGAAGCGCCGCTCGCTCTCCTCGAGGCGCGTGCCCGGTTCTCCGCGCACGTGGAGCTTGATGAGCCCCGCGTCGACGCTCGGGAAGAAGTCGCGACCGACGAGCGGAATGAGCGCGCCGACCGATGCGACGACGAACACCACGAAGCCGCCAACGAACACGGCGCGGTGCCGGAGTGACAGCGCGAGGAACCCGCCGTAGCTGGTACGCATGCGGTCGAAGCCGCGGTTGAAGCCCGCGAACAGCCGCTCGAACACGGTCCGCCGCGGATGCGCGTCGGCGCCCTCCATGTGCGCGAGGGCCTCGCCCTTGAGGAGGTAGTGCACGAGCGTCGGCACGAGCGTTCGCGAGAGTAGGTACGACGTCATCATCGCGATGACGACCGCCATCGCGAGCGGCACAAAGAGCGACTTGGCCGACCCGGTGATGAAGACCACCGGCACGAAGACGATGCAGATGCACAGCGTCGACACGAACGCTGGCGTCGCGATCTCCTGGGCGCCGTCGAGGATGGCGCGCACGATCGGCTTCCTCTGCGCCATGTTGCGATGGATGTTCTCGATCTCGACAGTCGCGTCGTCGACGAGAATGCCGACCGCCAGGGACATTCCACCCAGCGTCATGACGTTGAGGCTCTCGCCCAGGAACCCAAGCACGATGATGGAGACGAGGATCGACAGGGGGATGGAGATGACGACGATGAGCGTGCTCCGCCAACTGCCGAGGAAGATCAGGATCATCAGCGCGGTGAGACTGGCGGCGATGAGAGCTTCCTTCACGACGCCGTCGACCGCGGCGCGCACGAACAGCGACTGATCGAAGAGCAGCGAGACCTTCAGCTCCTTCGGGAGCCGCGCCAGCGTCGCAGGCAGGCCCTCCCGAATGTGCTTCACGATGTCGAGCGTGCTGACGTTGCCGTTCTTCAGCACGGACATCAGGACCGAGCGCTTGCCCGCGACGTGGACCATGTTGGTCTGCGGCGAGTAGCCATCGCGCACGTTCGCGACGTCCCGCACGAACACCGTCGTGCCCTTCACCGTCTTGATGGGAAGATCGCCGATCTCCTTGATGGCCTCGGGGCTCGCATTGAGCAGAACGGGATACTCGTTGGTCCCCATCTTCATCGTCCCGGTGGGCAGGATGACGTTCTGGGTCGAGATGGCGACGTTCACCTCACGCGGGGAGAGCCCGAAGCTGTAGAGACGCCCGGGATCGATGTCGACCATGATCTGGCGCTGTTTGCCGCCGTAGGGCCAGGGGATCTGCGTGCCCTGGATGGTCGCCATGTCGGCGCGGACGAAGTTCGTTCCGTAGTCGAAGAGCTGCTGCTCGCTGAGCGAGTCGCTCTCGAGCGCGGCCTGGAGGATGGGCACGTTCGACGCGCTGTAGCGGATGATGAACGGCGGCGTCGCGCCGGGTGGCATCTGCTTCAGCACCGACTGCGAGACGGCGGTGACCTGCGCGGTAGCGGCCTCGATGCGCGCGCCGGGCTGGAAGAAGATCTTCACGACCGCGATGCCGGTCAGCGACTGGCTCTCGATGTGCTCGATGTCGTTGACGGTCGTGGTGAGGATGCGCTCGTAGTTGGTGACGATGCGCTTCTCCATCTCCTCCGGAGCAAGCCCCGTGTAGTTCCAGATGACGGAGATGACCGGGATGTCGATGTCCGGGAAGATGTCCGTCGGCATCCGCACGATGGAGAACACCCCCATCACGACGATGAGGATCGCCATGACCACGAACGTATAAGGGCGCTTCAGCGCGATGCGTACGAGCCACATGGGTTCAGAAGAGAGATGCCGACCGTATTCATGCCGTCGCGCCCGTGATGCGTCCAATACGGTATTCGGTAAGCTCTGATACCTTCAAGGTATGAGCGGCCTCCGCTCACGCGGGAAAGGGCACCTAAAGGCAACATGGAGCTCCGTCATCTGCGCTACTTCGTCGCCGTGGCCGAGGAGAGGCACTTTGGTCGCGCCGCGGCTCGCCTACGAATCGCGCAGCCGCCTCTCAGCCGCCAGATCCAGGCCCTCGAGAAGGAGCTCGGGCTCTTGCTCTTCGAACGCGACCGCCGCCGGGTCGAGCTGACGCCCGCGGCC
>JAYTOQ010000081.1:0-11452 GCA_043747665.1 Polyangiaceae bacterium
AAGACGGGGGCGGCGTTGATCGTCGCGGAGCTCGCGAAGGAGTACGGGTTCAAGGAGATCGACGGCAGCGCGCCGATCTCGATGAAGCAATAGCGCGCGCGGCCGTCAGGGTGGCGGTAGCCAGGGCGGCGGTGGCGGCGGGGCGCGGCGGCGATACACCGTATAAGACGCGCCGCGCGTGCCGAGTGGGAGGGCCGTGACGGCCTCGAAGCGGGACGCGAAGAGCTCCGACCGGACGATGCGCGCCTCCACCGCACGGATGTCCGAGTAGACGACGACGGTGTCGACGCCGCGATCGAGGAGCATCGCGGTGTCGACGCGCTTCGACGTGTGGCCTCCCGGCAAGAGCGCGATCGCCGGGTCCGTGAGCCCGGCGAGGTCGACGATGGCGGCGTCGGTCGAGGCGCCCACCCAACCGATGTCGAGCGCCGCGACGACGTGCGCTTCTCCCAGCACCGGACGAGCGCGAGTGATCAAGCCTGCACGGTCCGCCTGCACGCCGCGGCCTGGCGGCGCCGCCCGCACGGCCAGCAGCGCCCCGAGCACGAACGCCGCGGCGAGGCGCGCTGCGCTCACCGCGGGACGCCCGCTGCGCGCAATCGCCGCGAACGCGATCACGAGCGAAGGCGCGACGGGCACCATGAGCCGCGCGTACGGCATCCAGTCGCCGCCCGCAGCCATGACCGCGAGGGCGTGCGCGACGAACGCGCCCACGAGCACCCGCGCGACCCTCAGCTCGGGCGCTTGCCCTTGCCCACGCAGGAGTGCGACTGGCGCGACCACGAGCAGCGGCGTCAGCACCACGATCGCCGCAGCGCCCACGTACATCGCCCCGTGCGCCAGATCGCTGGGCTTTGCGAGCACCGCGAGCGGCGCGGGCCTCCCGAACACCACCATGCGCACCGCCGCACAGGCGACAAATGGCGCCATCGCCGTCGTCGCCCCAATCAAGCCGCGCCGTAGCTGCATCCACGCTCGCCGAGCTCCGCCATCGCTCTCGCTCGCGCTCGCGCTCGCGTTTGCGCTCTCGCTCGCGTTTGCGCTCCCGACCACTATCGCCCAGACGACCATCTCCGGCCGGAACGCCGCCGCGAGCCCCGCGATCGCCGCCGCCCACCACCACCTGCGCCCGGGCGCGCGCCCGCACCCGACCCGCGTAGCCGCAAGCGTCGCGATGCCCATTGCGAGCCCGGTCTCCATCCCGCTCGCCGCCCAGGCGCCGAGCGGAAACGAAAGCCCCATCACGACCAACGCCGCCGCGCAGAGCACCCCGTGCCTCCGCCCGCGCACCATCCCGCCGACGCGTGCGCCCAGCGCCGTGGCGGCGCCCGTCCACGCCACGACGCCGAGCACCTTGGCACGCACGAGCGCCACGAGCGCATCGCCTCCCGAGAGCGGCGCGAGCAGCAGCGCCCACGGCAGCGGCGTCACGCCATCCGTCGACGCGCCATGAGCGTCGAATCGATACCCGAAGCCCGTCGCCAGGTTATGTGCATACCGCACGGGTATGAGCGCGTCATCGACCGTGAAACCCCACATCGCGACCGCCGGCAGGAGCGCGCACGCTGCGCCGAGCGCCGCAAACGCGCCCGTAGCAGCGCTCCTCGCGCGTTGTCCACTCTCTGGCATCGCCCGTCGAAAACTACGTTTGCTGCGCGTAACTTCCTAGGATTCGTTCACCCACCGACCTCTTGCCGGCGCAAAACCGCACCGGCATCACGGATCCCTCCGAGTCGGTCGCCCGAGACGAATGCGAAGCTTCGAAATCTTCGTCGAGCCCGAGCTTTCCCAACTGCCCGATGACGCGGCCACTGCGCGAGGATCTGTCCTCGCCGGTCCGCGGTCGGGTCGCCGGCAGCGCCTCGATGGCATTCCTGCCTCGACGGGCTCGCGCGTGCGACCCAACGAGGTCCTCGACCTCTTCATCCACGGCGCCAACGTCACTGCGCGTGTCGCGGAGCGGCATGCGTCGTGCGTGCTGCGCGACCTCGCGTGGGCCCTCACGGATCTCGTCCGCGCGGCGCGCGGCAAGCGCATCGTGCGCTTCTACGAGGATGCGTGGGAGCTCTGCGTCGAGCGGCTCGCCAGCACCGCGACGCTGAGCGTCTATCGCGGCGGCTCCGAGCCCACCGTCCTCGTCTACGACCGCGCGGTCGTCTTCGAGGAGATGTGCGCCAGCGTCGTGGACGCCCTCGACGCGACCATCGCCCGCCACCCCGCGGGATCATCCATGGCGCTCGAGCTCACCGAGGTCCGCCGCGTCCTCGAGAGCGCACGCGCCTCGCAGACCGACTTCGGCAGCGACGTCCCCGCGTCGTCGGCGGTCTCCGTCGATCTCGACCGCGACGCGCCCATCTCGTTCTCTGCCGAGTTCTCGATGCGTCCCGGACCTGCCGTGGCGTCCACGAGCGAGCCCACCGTCGAGCGCGCGGACCTCCACGCGCTCCTCGTCCGCGGCCGGATGCGCGCCGAGATCCGCGGGCGCAGCGTCGACCTCGGCGAGATGTACCCGTTCCTCTTTGCCGAGCGCATGCTCGACCTCGCCCGTCGCGCGCTCAACTCGTGGGAGCGCGGACAGCCGTTCTTCGCGCGCGTCGACGCGGGCGGCGCCATGATCGGCCTTCGCACCGCTGCCGCCGACGTGCCGCCGGCCTCGCTCACCATCAGCCCCGGCTCGCTCGCCGCCCGCGCAACGGATACCGACGGCTCGGCGCGTCGCGAGCGCATGGTCTCGACCTTCCCCGAGCTGTCGCTCTTCGACGTCGTCGAGTCGACGCTCGCCTTCGGTCGCGCTCTCGTGCGCGCCCTCGTTCGTCGCGATCGCACCCAGGGCGGCAACCTCCGCCTCGCCGCCTTCCGACGCGACGTGCGCGCGCTCGGCGACTCCCTCCGCGAGGTCCGCCGCCAGGACGCGCGCATCAACCCCGCGCCCGAGTCCTATCGCGCGTTCGCGAACCAGGTCCGCCCCAAGCAGGAGAAGGGCGCCCTCGGGAACGCCGCACGTCTCCGCTACGCGCAGCGCTGGCGCGCGCTCATCCCGGGCATCGATCTCCGCGCCACGTTCCTCTGCGGCGATCGCATCATCATCGGCGCCGCCCAGGAGACGTTCTGCCTCGATCGCACGACGGGCGAGCTAATCTGGCGACGCAGTACGCCGCGCGCCGCGAGCGTCGTCACGCCTGCGGGCATCGCGCGCATCGCCCCGGACGGACAGATCGCACTCCACGACTTCGGCTCCGGCGAGATCACGCTTCGCACGTGGATCGCCCCGCGCGTCGCCGGTCCTTGCGCCGGCGCCATCGTCAACACCGCCGGTCTCCCGAAGCTCCTCATCGTGACCGAAGGCGACAAGCACCTCGTCGCCATCGACCTCACGAGCGGAGAGGCGCGCTGGCGCTACGCATGGGGACGCGCCGGGGCCCTCCGCCTCAAGCGCGTCGGCAAGCTCCTCTACGTCGCCTCGGGAGACAGCGCGCTCACCGCTGTCGACGTCCAGACCGGCGCCGTCGTCTGGCGCTCACGCGATCGCCTGCGCTTCTCCGCTGCACCCACCGTCGACCACGAGATGATGTTCGCGATCGCCGGCGGCGCCAGCAGCGCTGCCGTGCTCCACGCCATCGACCCGTTCTCCGGGTCCGCAACGTGGAGCGCCAAGCTCCCCTCGTCGCCGTGCACGGTCGAGGGACCGCCGCTCGTCACGAAGTCGTCGGTCACCGTCGCGGTGCGTGATCGTCGCGGGCTCCGGCTCTCGGCGTTCCAGCGCGAGACCGGGGCTCCGCTCTTCCACACCGAGACTCCCGTGGCGCCGGTCGGCACGTCGTGGCTTGCCGTCGACGACCTCCTCATCGGGAACACGCCGACGGGCGAGCTCGTCGGTATCGACGGCGCGCTCGGAACGCAGCGCTGGAAGCAGGCGCTCGGTCGTGGGCTCGACTCGGACACGCCGCGCAAGCTCGAGCCTGTCCTCCGCTCCGGCGCGCTCTTCGTGCCGCACACGGACGTGCAGATTTTCCGACCCAGCGACGGCGCGCATCTCGGCACCGTAGGCCCATGCGATGCCATCCCTGATCTCCTGCGCGTCGACGAGCGCTGCGACGTCTATGTCGCCGAGGAGAGCGGGCACATGGTGGCGTTCGGCGCCGGCCCGCGCCTCTCGCTCGTGAAGTAGACTCGGCGGGATGCCCGGGTCCCGCGTCGCGCTCGCCGCCGCTGCCGTCGCCGCTGCCCTCTCGCTCGCGTCCGCGTGCTCACCGGCGTCGAGCGGCGGCGCCGGCGAATACGGCGCATATCCGCCGCCCGGCGCGTATCCGTCGAATCCGCCGCGTCAAGGCCCGGGCTTCCCCGCGACCGGCAGCAGCGATGGTCCGACAAATGCGACCTCGGCATCCCCGGGCTGCGGAAAGCCCCCCACGAAGAACGGGGCTTTCGCGCAGCGCGTGACCGCCCTCGGGCGCGACCGCGCGTACACGCTCGTCGTTCCCGAGAGCTACGCGCCGAGCACCCCCTACCCGCTCGTCTTCGTGCTGCACGGCAGCGGAGGCAACGCTGCGGGCGCGCGCGCGCAGACCGATGTCGAGAAGGTGGCGGCCGGTCGAGCGATCTTCGTCTACCCCGAGGGCGCGGGCGGCTGGGACCTAGACTCACCGGCCTCGAGCAACGGTGACGTCGCGCTCTTCGACGCCATCCTGCTCGCGGCACACAATGCACTCTGCATCGATCCGCGACGCGTGTTCGTCACCGGCTTCAGCAACGGCGCGTACATGGCGAACCAGCTCGGCTGCAAGCGTGGCGAACGGATCCGCGGCGTCGTCTCGCACTCGGGCGGCGGACCGTACGAGGCGTCGGGTGGCAGCTACGACGCGTCCGGCCATCTCGTCTGTCCCGGCAAGGCGGTGGCGTCACTCGTGGTGCACGGCAACAACGACGGCAGCGTGCCGCCGACCGAAGGTCAGAAGAGCATCGACCACTGGAGCTACGCGAACCGCTGCGGCGGCGGCACGGTCTCGGCGCTCGTCCCGCCTTGCGTCATGCTGCAAGGCTGCTTTCAGCCGGTGGGCGTCTGCCGGATCCCCGGCCTCGGTCACGGCTTGTGGAGCCAGGCCGGCAAGGTCACGTGGACCTTCATAGAGTCACTGAAGTAGCTCTCGAAGCAGTTACGGAAGCGAGACGACCTCGACGCTCGCGAACGCGCCCGCGGGCTCGGCCGCGGTCGTGGCGAGGCGTGACGCGGGGAGGTCGAACCTGTCGCGCGCCTGCGCGGCGATGGCGCGCGCCGCCTTGTCGCCGCCCTTCGCCGTGATGCGGAACGCTGCGTGCTCGAACACGCCAGCGAGAAAGCCGATCTGCGCGGCGACAGCCGCCGCATCGGCCTGCGCATCGACGGCGCGATAGACGAGCAGCGGCGTGGTCCCCGCGGGCAGCGGAGCGAATGCGCCCGCGTCGGCACCACCGCCAGCGCCGTCGCCGGCGTGCTGAGGAGCGGGCGCAGGCGCAATGGCGAGCGCGACGCGCTCGTCGATGGGCAGCGGGCTGGGCGCGGCGCTCGTGGTGAGACCACCGGCGCGCGCGAGACTCCACGTCTTCTGCGTCAACGTCTCGAGCGTGACCGGGCCCGTCGCCGACGCGCCGATGAAGACGCGCTGCTGCGCGAGGGACGCGGGCTCGATCTGGCCGAGCCGCTCGAGGAGCGCGATGGCCTCGGGTGCGCCGCCGACTCCGGCGGCGAGCGGAAGCGCCTCCTTGTTGGCGAGGCGACGCGCGACGTTCGACGCATCCTTGCGCGAGCGCTCGAGGCCGTCGAGCCAGGCCTTTGCAAACTCCTTCATCTTCGCTTCGTTCGCATCGAGCTGCGCCTTCGGAGCGACGGCGACGATAGGGATGAAGCGCGACGCATCGGCGCTCGAGAACGCGAGCTTCCGCTCGTCGGCAGCGCCGCGAGCCACGGCAGCGAACGGCGCCGTCTTCGCGTCGGCGGCGCCTGGCGCGAGCATGCGAATGCGCGCCGGCGGTACGCCCAGCAGATCGAGCGCGAAGAGCCCGAGCACCGTCGCCGACTCGGTGCCCGCTGCCTTCGCGGCAGCATCGGCGGATGTGGAGGGTCCGAACGCGATGAGCTTGACCTCGTCGGCGCCGGGCGGCGCCTTGAGGAGCGCGCCGGCATTCGCGTGCACCTCTTCGCGGCCACGCGAGAACCCCACCACCACGAACGCGCGCGGATCGAGCGCACGCAGCCGGTCGTACGCAATGACGAACGCCGGCAGCGGCATCACGGCGATGTCGGCGCCGACCGGATCGCTCCCGCCGCGGGCGAGGCGAGCCTCGACGGCGTCGAGCGTGGTCTCCGGTGCGAGCTCGATGGCCGGTGCCTGGGCCACGGCGCCCCCATCGGGCGCGGTCAGCGCGACGCCTGCTGCGACGAGCTCCCAGCCCAGCGCCGTGACGCGGAGCGGACGCTCGATGGGCTTGGCGGGCGCTGCATCGGCCGCGGCATCGCCGCCGCCGAGCAGCGTGCTCGCGTCGGCGCCGCCATCGACACCTCCGTCCGGAGCGAGCGGAGAAGCGCCCTCGACGAACGCAGGATCGACGGACGGTACCGCGCTGTACTCCTTCCGCGTTCGCGTCAGCAGCAGGAACACGAGCCCCAGCGACATCACCGCGATCAGGAAGAACGTCACGTAGCCCTTCATGGCGGTGTTCCGGGCTTGTTGCTCGCGCTGGCTTGCGCTGACGCGGATGCCGAGCCACCCGGCGCAGTCGACGGCCTCTCTGCGGGAAAGACCGGGCTGACGCCGGCGACGAAGTACACCGCGCGCGCCATCGTGGTCGAGCCGTGTCGCGCGTAGAGATCGCCCTCGTGCCGGAAGAGGCTCGAGGTCACGCTGTCGGCGGCGATCAGCATGAGCGCCGCGCCGAGCAGCACGATCGCGAAGACGTCCGCGACCATGCCGAGACCGCCGCGCGTGGCGAGCGTGGAGTCGGAGCGCTTGAGCATCCGATCGGCGAGCAACGCCGGTAACCCGACCACCACGACGAGGCCGATCACGAGCCGCGCCCAGATGTTGTCGACGGCGAGCCCGACCACCCCCATCACCGCGACGATGGTGACGAAGCCGCCGAGCGCGATGCCGATGCCGGCGGTGATGCGCATGAGGCGCCGCATCGGAGGTGTGGCGCGAGACGCACCAGCCGTGCTGGTGCCGAGCCCCGAAGAGCCCTTGGTGCTCTTGGACTTCTTCGGAACGACGATCTCGTCTTCGTCCTTGGCCACCGGCCAGCAAGGGACTTCATCGAGCGGCGCGCGTCAAGGTATACGCTCGGCTCGGTGGACTCGGACGCGGGAGCGCTCGGTCGCCTTGGCTGTGCACAGGAGCTGCCCCGCCGCGTGGGCGGATTCTCGAGCTTCGCCGTCAGCTTCTCGATCATCAGCGTCCTCACCGGGTGCATCACGGCGTGTGCCGATGCCATCGGTCCTGGCCGCCCCGCGGCGCTCGGCCTCGGTTGGCCGCCGGTCAGCGTTCGGCAGCGCCGGCTGGGAGTGGATGACCGCGGCCATGAACTGGTGGGTCAGGTGGCGATCGTCGCCGCCAACGACTTCGGCTGCGCGAGCGAGCTCGCCGCGACGCTCGCCCTCGGAGGGCGGCGGTGGTCTGGAGCGCCGATGTCCTCGTGGTGTGTAGCCTCTGCCCCCGAACCAGCTGCCGGCGAGGATGCTCGCGGGCGCCGTTGCGATCCTCGCGCTCCTCTACTTCATCGTCGTTCGAAAGCGCTTCGAGGGCCCACGAGTGAAACTCGCGGCCCTCGAAGGTCAGTGACTATCTTGATTCAAGCGATTCAGCGGCGCGGCGGCTGCGAGAAGCGCGGGTCGGCGGGGAACGGGCTGGCCGAGTCGCGGAGGCGGGTCTCGCCTTCGGGGACGAACGAGTCGCCCTTCTCGCCGAAGAACGCGATGCCGATGACGCCGACATTTCGAGCGCTGCCGGTCTGCGCGGCGTAGGAGTCGGCTACCGAGGCGAAGCGGAAGGCAGCGACGGCGCTCGTGCTGGTGCGGAAGCCTTCGATCTCGAGCGTCGCGAAGGGCAGGAGAACGTAGCCGCGGTTGTCGAAGGTGCCGGGCTTGCCGTGGATCACGTCGAGGCCGTCGACGGTGCCGACCGCTTCGAAGCGATGGCTCGTGTGGTTCTCGAGGACGATCGAGTAGCGCTGTCCGGCCTGACCGACGACGAAGGTGCGGTCGCCGACGTGCACGGCCTCGAGCGGGTCGCCGCTCGCGTCGCGGATCGAGATGGTCACGGCGCCGCCGCCGGTCGAGACGCTGCGTGCCGAGTCACGGCGTGAAGCGAGTGAGGCCAGCGCGTCGACGCCCTTCCGGTCGTTGTAGTTGAGCGCCGCCACGGCGAACGGACGGCCGCCCTCGCGGACGAAGCTGACGTCGTGGACGCGCGAGGTGCGTGCCTCGCCGAACTCGGTACCGAGGCCGGGGCGCTGCTCGGGGGCGGGCGTCGACGGCTCGAAGCGCCTCGAGGCGGTGCTGGCCGAGTCGCTCGACGCGCCGGCCTTGCTCGACGAGCGCGGGGTGGCGGCGGACGGCGGCGACGGCGCGGACGAGCCCGTGCTGGTGCTCTCGGACTGCACGCTCGCGGTACCAGGCGCGTAGTCGGCCGACGGTGCTCCGCCCGACGGATAGCCGCCGCCGGAGTAGCTCTCCGCGGCCGGCGAGGACGCCGACTTGCTGCCGGTGGTGGAGCCTGCGCCGCCTGCGCAGCCCGCGAGGAAGAGGACCAGGCAGACGAACATCCAGAGCTTCTTGCTGACCATCGCGTTCTCCATGGCTTAGGAACGCGGCCGTAGTCCGGGCCTTACAGGAGAAACGACATCCCGGACGGAAGTCCTCGCTTTTCCTAGCGATCGGCGGCTGTCGGTGCATGGATCCAGCGTGCGCCGGGTCCCGCCGCGGCCTCGATCTCGCCCGTGAGGCCGGCGACATCGGCCATCGCGGAGAGGCGCGGCACCACGACGACCGCCGACGCCGGGACTGTGAGCCAGGGCGTCGCACGGATGGCGACGCGCGCCTCGGCGAGGGCTTCGAGGTCGTCGTGCTCGGTCGAAGCACGCGCGCGATCGGGAGAGGCGAGCGCGATCGCCAGTCGCCGCGCTGCCTCCTGGATCTCGGCGCGATCGGGCGTCGGTCGCATCGCGAGATCGTCGTCGAGGAGCACGAGGCCAAGTGTCGACGAGGTGAGGCGCGTCGGCGGGCCGTCGCGCGTATCCCACAACGAGATGCACGACTCCCCTGCCGCCGGCGTCGCGGCCGCGCAGCTCGGCGCGATGCGCACGTCGAGATCCGCCGACTGCCAGCTCCCGCGTTCGAGCTCGCGCGTCGCGGTCAATGTCGGGACGAACGGCTTCAGCAAAAGCCTCAGCTCGTCGAGCGGATCGCCGTCCTCGAGATCATCGCCGAACGGCGAGAGCCGCGCTTCGAGCCGCGTGCGAGCGACGTCCATGGTCTCGAGGATCTGATGACGATCGCCGGGAGACATCGACGCGCCCGCGAGCGCCATCGCGCGCTGCTCGTGCTCGTCGCGCGCGCGAAGGTCGGGCTGCGCGCTCGCGGCCGACGCATCGAGCGTCTCGCTGGGGGCGCTTCGGACGACGAGGACCGGGCCCGTCGAGCGGGCAGCTCGGTCGCTTCTGGCGGAGGCGAGGACCGCGGCGCTCACGGCAAGCGCGCCGACGATGACCGCGGCGTGCACGCGGGTGAAGCGCACGCGATCAGTGCAGCGTGGCGGCGAGCTCGAGGCCGCTCGACGTCTTGCCGGCTGCGCCCCCGTTGCAGACCTTTACCGTGACCCATCCCGAACGGCCGACCGCCCCGCCGTCGCCGTTCACCACCGCGGTGAAGACGTTGCCGGAGATGGTGGCATCGACGGTCCCGCTTCCCGCGCTCGTGAGGTGCCAGACGCCGCCCAGCTCGCCGAAGACCGAAGCGAGCTTCTGCTGGCGGATCCGACGACGGTACCTTCCAGCCGACCGAACTGCGGCGTGCGCACCTGGCTGCACGTCGCGTTGAACGCCGTCGCGGTCAGCGCTGCCGAGCAGCTCTCGCTTCCCTGCCCCCTGAATGTCCAATCCCCGCCGACCGCGACCGGCATCACGCCGGTCTCGACCGCGGCGCCGGTGTGCGTGACCGCGATGGCCGACTGGCGGTTCGCACCGGTATCGATCCACTGAAGCGTCATCGTCGTGCCGTTGCTGCGAAATGCGAGCGTTCTGGCGGACGACTGCACGACGAAGGAGCTCGCGTCGATGGTGAGGTTCGCCGAGCCCGCTGCCGAGGTGCCGCTCGCGACGACATCCCATGAGCCCGAGGCCGTGGACACGCTCTCGTCTCCGCACGCCACCGTCGGGACGGTGGTTCCGTCGGGGAGCGTGACCGGGACCGCGGCGCCCGATCCGGTCGTGCCGCCGACGCCGCTGGTGCTGCTGCTGCCGCCACCGCAACCGCAACCGCACGCGAGGAGCGACGTGACCACGAGAGAGGCCGCAAACGAAGGGACGCGGAGCGAGGCAGCGCGAAAGCTCATGCGGTCACGTGCCCCTCCGACAGGGCGCCGCGTCAAGACAGGCGCGCGCTCAGAGGAGCGTGGCGAGGACGCTCTTCATGTGTGGCTCGCGGCCGAGCGGAGGCGGAAAATCCGGCGCGTCCGGGAGGTCCTTGAGCTGCGCCAGCGCGCGCCCCTCGGTCTTCATCCCCGCGGCCACGAAGCGACGCAGCTTGGACCGCGACAGGCCGCGATGGTTGCATGATGCAACGAGCTTGCCCTGCGGCGAGAGGACCTTGGCCGCGAGCGCGACGAGGTCGTCGTAGTCGCTCTCCGCGACGAAGCGGCGCTTCTTCGTCGACGAGTAGCTCGGGGGATCGACGATGACGAGATCGAAACGCTCGTTCTTGGTGGCGGCGCGCGCCAGCCACGCAAAGGCGTCCTCCGCCACGAACGAGTGTGCCGCGCGGGGGCCAGTGCCGCCGAGCGCGACGCCCGCCGCCTCGAAGTTGGCGCGGCCGCGCTCCAGCGCGAGGACCGACGCATCCACGCTGACCGTTCGCGCCGCCCCGCCGAGCGCCGCCGCCACGCTGAAGGCACAGGTGTACGAGAAGAGGTTGAGCACCTGCCCGCCCTTCGCGAGCTCGCGGACGAGGCGCCGGTTGGGACGTTGGTCGAGGAAGATGCCGGTCGACAGACCGTCGGCGAGCCGAACGCGATACGGGATGCCCTCCTCTTGCACGACGATCTCCGCCGTCGCCGTCGGCTCACCGCGCACGGGCAGCGCCGGCGCGAGGTCGTCGCGCCGCGTATCGACGAGCACGTTTGCTTGCTTGGGGCGGAGCTTCAGGTAGATCCCGGCGAACCCGAGCGCGTGCAGCGCGTCGAGCACGCGCCCCTTTCGCGCCTCGTCC
>JAYTOQ010000082.1:0-1864 GCA_043747665.1 Polyangiaceae bacterium
GCCGATCTCCACACGCGCGTCTACGAGCTCACGCTCGCCGGGAAGGGCTTCGGGATAGCCGACGCGAGACCATCCATCGAGCTCGCCCATCGGATCCGCAATGCTCCGGTCGTGGCGGCATCCAGCGACGCCCATCCCCGGCGAGATCGTTGAGCCATGACCACCGAGCGGCCCTATTTCGCTCACTCGAGCGCCATCATCGACGAGCCCGCCAGCATCGGCACAGGCTCCTCGATCTGGCACTTCACCCATGTCTCCGCAGGCGCCACGCTCGGTAACGGCTGTCGCCTGGGACAGAACGTCTTCATTGCGAAGGGCGTGCGTATCGGCAACAACGTGAAGATCCAGAACAACGTCTCGGTCTACGAGGGCGTGGAGCTCGAGGACGACGTCTTCTGCGGCCCGTCGTGCGTGTTCACCAACGTGACGAACCCGCGCTCGGAGATCGTGCGCCGAGGGCAGTACGCGAAGACGGTAGTGCGACGCGGGGCGACGATCGGCGCCAATGCCACCATCGTCTGCGGAACGACCATCGGGCGCTACGCGTTCATCGCCGCGGGTGCGGTCGTGACGAAGGGCGACGTTCGCGACTACGCGCTGATGGCCGGCGTGCCCGCAAAGCAGCGTGGCTGGGTGAGCCGCCACGGGCACCGACTTCCAAAACCCGATGCCCACGGAATCATGAATTGCCCGGAGTCGGGCTGGCGCTACCAGGAGTCAACGGCGGGCGTGCTCCGCTGCCTCGAGCCAGAATCGGGAGCGTGATGACGGCTGGCTCCGATCACGGCTCGCCAGGCTGGCACTGCGTCGGCCGCGTCGAGGACCTCCCTGCCCCCGGCGCCTGGCTTCGCGCTCCCCTCACCCGCGCCGGCGTGCTCGTCACGCGCGCCCTGGACGGGAAGCTCCGCGCGTTTCATGCGGTATGCACGCATCGCGGGTCCGCGCTCTTCGATCTCTCCGCGCCCGAGGAAGGGACGGCTACGCGCTTCATGTGTCCCTACCACAACTTCGAGTTCGAGCTCGACGGCCGCGCCTGCGCTGCGGTCAGCGACCTCGCGCCGGTGCGCATCGACACCGCGCACGGGTTTGTGTTCGTCACGCTCGACGACGCAGCGCCTCCCCTCTCCGACGCGCTCGGCGAGGTTCCGCCCTGGATCGCCCGCGCCGACCTCGCGCACGAACCATCGCGCCTGAAGCGCGTGCACCGCCTCGCCTACGACGTCGCTGCGCAATGGACGATCGTCGTCGAGAATTTCCAGGAGTCGCTGCATTTTGCGAGCGTTCACCCGGCGCTCGAGGCCCTCACGCCCTCCTCGCTGGCCGAGACGTGGACGCCCTCGGCGGGCGGCGCAGGCCCGTGGCTGGGCGGGATCATGCCCATCGTCGCGAGCGCCGAGACCGTGTCGCTCTCCAGCGCGCGCAACGGGCGCCCGTTCCTCGTGCCCGAGGAGGACCGTCGCGTCGTCCACGACGCCATGCGCTTTCCGAACCTCCTCACGAGCCTCCAGCCCGACTACCTCCTCGTCTTCGTGCTGCACGCGCTCGGGCCGGATCGCACGCACGTCGTCGTCTCGACGTACGTGCACGAGGACGCGCACGACACATCGTTCGAGGACGTCATCGCCTTCTGGTCACGCGTCCACGACGAGGACCGCGTCGCCTGCGAGCGCCAGGAGCGCGGGCTGTCGTCCCACGGCGTGCGTGCGCAATACACGGACGTCGAGGAGGGCGCCGAGGCCTTCGCCCGGATGGTCGCGCCCGAGCGACTCGTGCAGCCGCTCCGTTCCGCCGTTCCACCCGGTCGCACGTCTCGCCTCGCAGGCGTCTTCGGCAAGCCTTACGCCGATCTCTCGGACCTCATCGA
>JAYTOQ010000083.1:0-8427 GCA_043747665.1 Polyangiaceae bacterium
GCGGTGGCGCCGATCTTCCCGCCAGGCTGGATGCCGATGGCCGAGGTGATCCGCGAAAAGGTCACCCTCGAGGTCGGCGCGCGCGGTCTTCGCTCGCTCTTTTCGTCGAAGCCGAGCGACAAGGACGTCCAGCGCGTGAAGCGCCTCGGAACGCTGGCCGTTCGCGTGCTCCGCGCTGTGCTCGTCTCCGACGGCGTGCTCGATCCGGAGGAGGTGCGGACCATCGCCGGGGTCATCGCCTCGCTCGGTCTACCCGACGCCGATGCGCAGGCGCTGTTCGCCGAAGCGCCGGTGCCGGTGGAGCAGCTCGACGTGTACGGCGACATCGAGCCGGCCGTCGCCAAGGCCGTGCTGCGCGGCGCCTGGCTGGCGGCGGCGTGGGACCAGATCGATCCGCGCGAAGAGCACGTCGTTCGCGTGCTCGCGAACAAGCTCTCGTTCGCTGCGATGGACCTCGAGGTCCTGCGCAGCGAGGCCGTGTCGCGCGTCGACCTCCGGCGGCTCGCGGGCCTCGCGGCGGTCGACGGCATCCGCTTCGTGCTGTCCGATCGCATGCCCGGTCACGGCGTCACGCTCGCCGCGAAGGCCGCTCATCTCCTGGTGCCGCGACGCCATCGAGAGGAGGCGCTCGCGCAGGTCGGCGCCGGGCAGCGCGTCGTCCTCGCGAAGCGCTATCCGCAGCTGGCCACCGAGGACCGCAACACCGTGCTCGGCGTGGTGTGGGCGGCAGCGATGTACGACGACCCTTCTCTCGCACGACGAGCGTTGCTGCGTGCGCGTCATGACCGCGTCGCCGCGGATCTCGGCGAGGAGGGAAACAAGTCGCGCCACGCGATCGAGGAGTGGATGGCCGAGGTGCTCGCGCCGGCGGCGTACCCGATGGGCGCGGACTGAGCAGAGCGGGTAGAAGAGAGAGAGCATGAAGACCAAGACCCTCGGCTTCGTCGGCGGCGGCAACATGGCGGAGGCGCTCGTGAAGGGCCTCCTGCACGCGAAGGTGGTACCGCCCGAGGGCATCATCGTCAGCGACGTGAAGACCGAGCGCCTCGCGCACTTCGTCGAGCTGCACGGCGTCCGCACCACGCAGGACAACCACGAGCTCGTTCGCACGTCGGACGTGATCGTGCTTTCGGTGAAGCCGCAGGTCATCGACAAGGTGCTGGCGCTCATCGGCGCCGACGTGAAGAGCGGCCAGCTCGTCATCTCGGTGGCGGCCGGCGTTCCGGTCTCGGCGATCGAGGCGCGCCTGCCGGAAGGCACGCATGTCGTCCGATCGATGCCCAACACGCCGGCGACGGTGCAGGCGGGCGCCACCGCCATCGCGCCCGGCACGCACGCCACGGACGATGACCTCGAGGTGGCGCGCTCTCTGTTCGCCGCGGTCGGTCGCGTGGTGACGCTCGACGAGACGTTGCTCGACGCGGTGACCGGCCTCTCGGGCAGCGGCCCCGCGTACGTCATGCTGATGATCGAGGCGCTCGCCGACGGCGGCGTGAAGGTGGGCCTCCATCGCGACACCGCGCTGCTGCTCGCCGCGCAGACCGTCTACGGCTCGGCCAAGCTGCTGCTCGACACCGGCGAGCATCCCGGGCGTTTGAAGGACATGGTCACGAGCCCAGGTGGCACGGCGATCGCGGGCCTGCACACGCTCGAGTCGGGCGGGCTCCGTCGCACGCTCATCGACGCCGTCGAAGTGGCCACGAACCGCTCGGCCCAGCTCGGCGAGATCATGGCCGCAAAGATGACCAAGAAGTAGCGCTACTTCGCGGGCGTGCTCTTCGCGCTCTCTTCGGTGGCGGCGCGCTTCGGGATCACTTCCGTGTAGGTCACGAACGCGATCAAGGTCAGGAACATCAAGAGACCTATCGCGTGGACCTTCGCCTCGATCTTCGCATCGGCCTTGCGGCGGGACGCGGCCTCGAAGCCCAAAAAGAGAAGGCGACCGCCATCGAGCGCGGGAAACGGCAGCAGGTTGAAGCCGCCGAGGTATGCGCTCAAGAGGCCGAGCAGCATCAGGTACGTGTGCGGCCCGTCCTTCGCCGCGTTGCCGACCTCGCGGACGATGCCGACGGGGCCCGAGAGCTCGGGCTTCTCCTTACCGGCGATCATGCGGCCGAGCCCCTTCACGAGCTCGTAGACGACCTTCGGCGGCTTCTTCACGCTGAGGAGCGCAGCCTGACCGACAGTCACCGGCTCGATCTTGAACGGAGGGCCCACGAGGATCTTACCCTTCGTGTCGCCCTCTGCGGCGATGGGCGTGGTCGGGAAGTGGAGCTTCTCGGTGGCGCCCGCAGCGCCGCCCTTCACGTCGCGCTCGACCTCGATGTCGATGGCGACGCCGGGGTGCGCGCCGATCTCCTTCTTCAACCCGTCCCAGTCGTGGACCGACGCGCCGTTGACGCTGAGGATCTTGTCGCCGTCGATGATGCCGGCCTTCTCGGCGGGGCCGTTGGGTCCGACGTGGACGCGCATACTGGCCTCGTCGGAGACCGGGTTACCGCCGAGCAGGAACGCGAAGAAGATGAGCACCGACGCGAAGAAGTAGTTCGCGAGCGGACCCGCCGAGATGGTGACGATGCGCGCCCATAGCGACGCGTTCGCGTAGCTCTCGGGGTCCTTCGGATCGTTCTCCTCGTAGGGGTTCATGCCCGCGATCTGCACGTAGGCGAGGAACGGGATGATCGCGACCTGGAACGTGGTCGGACTGTTCTTCGGGCGGTGCTTCCAGAGCGTCGGCCCGAAGCCGATCGAGAACTTGGTGACCCGCATGCCGAAGCGACGCGCCGCCAGGTAGTGCCCGCCTTCGTGGACCACCATCAGGACTGCCAGCCCCAGGATGGCGATCAGCGCGTACGCAAAGGACATGACGACAGCTTAGCGAGAAATCGTTGCCCCGCCCATGTAGGACAAATCGCCCGAGAGCCGTGGTAGAGCCGGTGCGAAATGCGCGGCCTCCGCAGCGTGCTCGGCACCGCTTACGTGCGCGCTTTCGCGACGTTCGCGGGCACGGCGCCGTTCGCGCTGCTGTCGAGCTCGACCGCTCGCGCCGACGACGCGCTTGCGAATGCGTCGTCGGACGGCCCCGACGAAGTGGTGGTGCGCGGGCACAATGCCCGCGGATTCGTGTCGCGCGCGACCATCGAGGATGCGCCGCGCGAGATCACCGATGCCGCGAGCCTCATCGAGGCGATGCCCGGCGTCCACGTGCGGCGGCTCGGGGCGGATGACTCCTTCTCGTCGCTGTCGATCCGCGGGACGGGATCGGCGCAGGTCGCGGTGTACCTCGCGGGTGTCCCGCTCAGCGGCGGCGCCGATCCGACGCTCGACCTCGCGACGCTCCCGCTGTGGCCGGGAGCGCGAGCGCGCGTCTTCCGCTCGTTCGCGCCGGCTGCGCTCGGACGCGGATCGCTGGGCGGCACGCTCGTGCTCGACGCACCTTCGCCGCGCGCGCCGCAGAGCACCGAGGTGTGGGCGGCCGCAGGGTCGTTCGGCTCGCGACGCCTCCGCATCGGCGACGTGCGCGGCGAGCCGGACGGCATTCGCATCGCCACCGGCTTCAGCGCGTCGCGATCGGACGACGATTTTTCGTATCTCGATCCCAGCGCGACGGCTCTCGCCGGCCACGACGTCTTCGTGACGCGCGACAATGCAGGCCATGCGGGCGCGAACGCGCTCGCCTCGATCGCGATCCCGGTACGGCTCGGCAGCAAGGCCCTACGCGACGGCAGCGACGGCAGCGATGGCAGCGATGGCGGCGACGGCGGCGAGAAGAACGGGGCGCTCACCGTCACCACGCTCGCGCAGATCCGGCGCCAGCAGCTACCGGGGACGAGCTCCCGTCCGACGCCGTTCCAGCGACTCGAATCGAATCGATTGCTCGCGGCCCTCGAGCTCACGCTGCCCGCGGGGAGCGGGGCGTTCGGCGTGCGCGGCTGGGGCCGGCGCGAAGGCTTGATGGTCCACGACACGGCGAAGCGGGATCAGAGCACGGTGGGCCCCTCCTCCACCGACGACGCGATCCTCGCCACCGGCGGAAGCCTCGGATGGCGCGGGCGACCGACCGAGGCCACGACGCTCGAGGCGCGCGTCGACGGCAGCGCGGAGCGCTTTCTCCCGGGCACATGGATCGGCGCGACACGACCGCCCGGCGCACGTCGCACGAACGCCGGCGTCGCTGTCGACGCGACGCTTCGCGCGGCGCCGCCGCTGACGTTCGCCGCGAGCGCGCGCGGCGATGCGTGGTTCGACTCTTCCGACGAGCGCCCCGATCCTGGCACCACCAGCGAGCTGCGTCCCACGGGAAACCTCGGCGCCGAGGTCGTGCTCGGTCCCGTCACGGTCGCGTCGCACGGCGGCGTCCTCGCGCGACCGCCGTCGTTCGTGGAGCGCTTCGGGAATCGCGGCTCGTTCATCGGTGATCCGCGGCTCTTGCCGGAGTCGGCCACCACCATCGACCTCGGCGCGTCGTTCACGAAGAAGCTCGGACGCGTGAAGCTCCACCTCGAGGCCGCGACGTTCGCGACGTTCGCGGAGGACCTCATCGTGTTCGTTCCGGAGGGCGCCTACGGACGCGCGAAGGCGGTCAACATCGGCCGCGGTCGGATCCTCGGCACCGAGGCCGAGGCACGCGCGTCGGCCTATGGCGTCGACCTCCGGCTCTCGCACACCGCGCTCGCCACAGCGAACGAGAGCGACTGTCGCTTCGTCGCGCGGGTCTGCGAGCGACCTCCCCTCCCCGGCCGACCGCAGAACGATTTCGTCGGCGACGTCTCGTACACGATCGGCGTGTTGCGCGTTCGCTATGGCATCGATGTGGTCACGGGAATCTACGAGGACCAGAAGGGCACCTTGCTCGTGCCCGACCGCGTCCTCCACAGCACCGGAGCGCGCCTCGAGGTGCCGGGCGTTCCCGGTCTCTCGCTCTCCCTGGACGTCCGCAACCTCTTCGATCTTCGGGTCGCCGAGTACGCGGGCGTCAGCGTGCTCGGCGGCGGCAGCGCCCGAAATGCAGGGATCGTCCGTGCGCCGATCGGCGATGCGCTCGACTATCCCATCCCGGGGCGCCGCATCCTCTTCAGCGCCCGCTGGGTCTTTCCCGAGCCAGGCGCCGGTGCTAGTGTCCGCGGCCCCAAATGAGCCAGACCACTTCTGCTCCGCCGCGTCCGGGCATGCCCGGACAGCCCGCTCCCCAGACCTCCGGCGCGTCCGGCCCAGGAGGTGCTCCTGGCGAAGGAGGCATCTCCATCACGGGCGGTGCCGCGATCCTCGCGCCGATCCAGTCGTTCCCCAACGGCGTGCCCGCGAACGCGATGGTCCTCATCCCGCTCGGTCCGAACGGCGCGCCGGTCGAGAAGGACGTCGTCGACGGTCCCGTCGCGCTGACCATGGAGCAGGTGTGGAAGCTCCTCGGCTTCAACGGTCCCGCCGTGCAGGTGCAGGACGAGCAGGGTCGCCCCATCGCGATCGGTCTCGAGGATCTCCTCGCCGGCCTCGAGAAGCACTGGGTCGACAGCCAGGACGATCTCGATCGCGGCCGCATCTTCTCCCAGGAGCTGATGAAGTATCAGCGCCACGAGAAGGCGGAGGCGGTCCTCGCGAAGATCGTCGCGCGCGGCGGCGACGGTCAGGACTGGCTCGCGCTCGGCGTCGCGCAGCTCGCGCAGGAGAAGCTCGACAAGGCCGAGGGCACCCTCAAGGGCGCCCAGAACCTGATGAAGGACAATCCGTATCCGAGCCTCCATCTCGCGAAGCTCGCGCACTCCCGGAAGGACGCCAAGGCGGAGCGCGACGCGGTCGAGCGCGCCATCCAGATCCAGCCCGGCAACGTCGATGCGTGGGCGTACCTCTTCAACTTCATCAAGGAGTCGGAGAACGAGGACAAGGCCATCGCGACGCTCGAGGAGCTCGCCGATGCGCCGGTCAACGCGAAGACGGCGGCGCCGTACGTCGCGCTCCAGGGCTTCTACGCGGGCGACGAGAAGACGCGCGACAAGGCCATTGGCTTCGCGAAGAAGGGCGTCGATCGCTCGCCCGCCGATCCGATCCCGCTCATCGTCCTCTCGGCGCTCTACGGTCAGGCGGCCAAGATCGACGAGGTCGTCAAGCTCCTCGCGCCGCACGAGGCGCTCATGCAGCAAGACGTCCGCATCGCGCACAACTACTTCGAGGCGCTCTTCCAGTCGAAGGACATGGCGAAGATCACGGCGCTCTTGAACAAGCTCGCGACCGCGCCGAACAAGGAAGTGAAGCAGTTCGCGATCGAGCGCTCGCGCGCCATCGCGCAGATGCTGCAGCAGCAACAGCAAGCGCTCGCGGCTGCCGGCGGCCTCCCGCAGAAGTAGAGGGAGCTCGCACGGACGGACGGGCTGCCGGCAGCGGTTTCCGTCGAGGCGTACATCCGTGACGGATGTGCGCCTTTCATCTTTGTCGTTGCCGCTCGCGAACGGCCGCTACGATGAGCCGAGAGACCGTGGGCAACGCCGCCCAAAATGTCAGAGTGGTGGGGAGGTACGCTCTCTACGGAGCAATCGCCGCTGGCGGCATGGCAACGGTCCATCTCGGGCGCCTGCTCGGACCGGTCGGCTTCTCGCGAACCGTGGCCATCAAGCGGCTGCACGCCCAGTTCGCCTCCGATCCCGAGTTCGTGTCGATGTTCCTCGACGAGGCCCGGCTCGCCGCGCGCATCCGGCATCCCAACGTCGTCCCGACCCTCGATGTCGTCGCGACTGGCGGTGAGCTCTTTCTCGTCATGGAGTACGTGCCTGGCGAGTCCATCGCGCGGCTCTCGCGCGTGCTCCGCGAACGGCAGCAGACGTTGCCCACGCGCATCCTCTCCGCCGTGATGGCCGGCGTGCTCCATGGTCTCCATGCCGCGCATGAAGCGAAGGACGAGCGCGGCGTCGCGCTCGGCATCGTCCATCGCGACATGTCCCCGCAGAACGTGCTCCTCGGCACCGACGGAGTGGCGCGCGTGCTCGACTTCGGCGTCGCCAAGGCCGCCGGTCGCATGCAAACTACACTCGAAGGGCAGATCAAGGGAAAGCTCTCCTACATGCCGCCGGAGCAGCTCCGCGGCGCGATCGTGAATCGCCAGTCGGACATCTACGCGGCCGGCGTCATGCTCTGGGAGCTGGTCACGGGCCAGCGTCTCTTCGCCGGGGACAACGAGGGAGCGATCGTCGCGAAGGTCCTCGACGGCAACGTCGAGGCGCCGAGCAAGGTGCTGCTCCGCGGCATGAACCCCGCGCACACCATCGACAGCGGCACGCTGCTCGCGCTCGAGAGTGTCGACTCGACGATCCTGCGCGCGCTCGCGTCGGAGCCCTCGGAGCGCTTCGCGACGGCACGCGAGATGGCGATCGAGATCGAACGGAAGCTGCCGCCGGCGACCGGCTCGGAGGTCGCCGACTGGCTCGAGGCGATCGCGAAGGACGTGCTGAGCTCGCGCGCCGCGATGGTGGCCGAGATCGAGAGCAGCACGTCGCACGTCGCCGTCGAGCCGCGCGAGGGCCACGTGCAGAGCGTCCTGCAGGCAAAGTCGACGCTCGGTCCTTCACAGTCCCCGAGCTTTCTCGAGCAGGGGCGGCGCCCAGACTCCGCGCCGCCGACGGTGAGGCGCGAGCTCCAGGATTTGCCGACGATGTCGATGGCGAACGGACCGCCCGTCGCGCGGCCCTCGAATCACGGCCCCGTCGAAGGGCCGCCCGTCACGCAGCCCTCGTCGATCTCGGTGGCGAGCGGATCGCGCACCGGACCATCTCGCGAGGTCGAGTCGTCGAGCGGACGGCGCACCACCATCGCTGCGCTCGTCGGGGTGATGCTCGGCGCCAGCGTCCTCGCGAGCGCGCTCGTCTATCGCTACACGACGAGCAAGTCGAACCTCGTCGCCGACGGGAGCCTCGTGCTCGACGCGGGCTCCACGGGCGTCACGCCGGGGATCTCCGTGACGCCGACGTCGAGCGCCGCAGGATCGAATGCCGTGGCCGACGTCGCGGATTCCGCAGCAACGGCGGCGCCGAGCGGCGAAGCAGGATCGATGGCTGCTCCAGGCGGCGTCGCGACCGCCGCCGTCAGCGCGAAGGCTCCGATCAAGCGCCCGCCGACCGCCGCGCCGGTGAAGGCGCCGGTGCCGGCTGCGCCGCCCGCGACTGCCGCTCCCGACTGCACGACGCCGGTGTGGTTCGACGCGCAGGGCGTGAAGCACTACAAGCCGCAATGCCTCGACAAATGAACGCGTGGATGCGCGGCTTGCGCGGCCTCCTGTTCGTGGCCGCGCCGCTCGTGGCGATCAGCGGCGCGGCGCGCACCGCCGCCGCCGCCGCTGGCGACGACAGGCAAATCTGCGTCAGCGCGTCGGAGAAGGGCCAGCAGCTCCGCAGCGCCGGCAGGCTCGTCGAGGCGCGCGAGCAGCTCAACCTCTGCGGCCGC
>JAYTOQ010000084.1:0-10832 GCA_043747665.1 Polyangiaceae bacterium
GAGCTCCCGAGCTGACCCTTCGTGTTCGAGCCGAAGCACGCCACGCTGCCGGCGTCGTCCATGACGCACGCGTGCTTCCAGCCGACGGAGAGCGCCGTAGCTCCCGGCGTCGCGGCGTCGCTGCTATCCCCGAGCTTCTCGCCCCAGCACTTCGTGGTGCCGCTCTCGAGCAGCGCGCACACCACGGCTGCTTCCGACGAGGCATCGACGCTCCGGACCGGTCCGGTGAGACCAGGGACCGCCAACGGCGCAGAGTGCACGAGCTTGTCGTCGTTGCCTTGGCCGAGCTGGCCCATGTCGTTCAACCCCCAGCACGATACGGCGCCGTTCGCGAGCACGGCACACGTGACCTCGGCGCCGGTGGCGAGCTGCTTGACGCCGCTCAATCCAGCGGCCTTGACCGCCTTCTTGGTGTTGTCGGTGGTGCCGTCCCCGAGCTCGCCGAAGTAGTTGGAGCCGAAGCAGTAGACGTCGCCGCCGTCGACGAGCGCGCACGTATGCGACGTCGCGACCGAGAGCTCGACGACGTTGGCGAGGCTCTCGACGACGAAGAGATCGCCGGGATGCGCGCCGTACGGGTTGGTGCTCTGGTCGGGGCCCCAGCACGTCACCGTCCTGTCGACATGGACGGCGCACATGCTGTAGCCGCCACCGTAGATCTTCGCGACGCTCTTCAGGCCCGGGACGCGCATAGGCACCGGGTCGATCATCGGTCGATCGACGCGCCCGAGCGTGCCGACGATCCCGCCGCCGTAGCAGGCGACCGTCGCGTCCTCGAGGAGCGCACACGCAGCGATGGTGCCCAGCGCGAGCTGCTTCACGCCGCAGCCGTGACCACCACAATCGAGCGACGCGCCGCCACCCGACGACGTGCCGCCACGCCCCCCGTCGGCGGCGCCGGTGATCGTCGAGTCTCCGCCGGGACCGGGAGCCCCGTCCACGTTTCCACCGCTGCCTCCGCATGCCAGCGACGCCGCCGCGAGCAGCCCGGAAATCACTGCTCTTACTGGAACGACGGAGCGATCGCGGGGCATGCGTCGCTGGTCGCTGCACCGCACGTACCTGCTGGCAGGCCTCGCGATCTATCGGTAAAAAAGGCACTTCAGGGATCGCGACGACCGCGTGCTGGATCGCGGGGGCTCCGGGTCGCGCGTTTTGCAGATCGCATGGAGCCTCTTCGGCAGAAAGAGAGCATCGGGCCGCGCGACCGGGCGCCCAGGAGGAGCGACCGGGCGGCGCCGACGCGATTGCGGCAGGTTCGAGCGCGGTCTCGGAGTGCAGCGGTTCTTGCAGCCGCGCTCAGACATGATGCCCACGACCCCGTCGTACCCGTCGTACCCGTCGTACCCTCGCGTGCGGGCCAGCGCTCGCGCGCAGGTTCCGCCGAAACCGCTGCTCACGATCATCCTCTATGGCCTCTATGGCGTCACGGAGGAGGTCGCGCGCGAGTGCGCGCTCGCCGCGACCGAGCTCGGCGTCGCGCGCGCGGAGGTGAAGCATCTCCAGGCCGCGTGCTTGGCGCTGAAGGCCCATCCTCGCGCGATGATGGTCGCGTCGATGGCCGTCCGCCCATGGGATCGCGAGGTCATCGAGGACCACGCCGCCCGCGCAGGCACGCCTCTCCGCTGGGTCGCCTCCGACGCCGACGCCTACGAGACGGCGAAGGCCGTGTCGTCGTGGTCGGCGATCCAGCTGCGCCTGCTGAAGACGCTACTCTGAGCCCGCGTCGAGACGAGCGCGCTCGATGGCGTCCTTCTCCTGCTGCGCCGCGGAGACGTACTGCCAGATCGTGTATGCGAGCAGGCTGGCGAAGAGCAGCCCGACCAACGCGATTCCGAAGTGCACGCCCTTCGACATACGACGCACGCGCGGCAGCGGCGCAGGCGAGCTCGGCTTCTTGGGCTTCCGCTTCCTCCGGTCCTTCACGCGAGCTGACCTTTCATGAGCACGTCCTCAGGAGCGCCGGAACCAGGGACACTTGGTGAGGAGCGCTGGAGAAGGCTTGCGCACGCAGCGGAACCCAACGTTGACGCCGTTGACGACGATGTCCTCGCACTCGTGCACGACCTCGTACGACCGTTCGTCGAGCGCATCGCGCTTGCGATGGCAGTCACCGACGCGCTCGACCTCGGAGTCGTAGTGGCCGTCGGCCTCCTGGCTCCACACGACGGTGGCCGCCAACTTGTCGCCCGGCTTGTACTTGGAGAGACAGTCGGCGAAGGCGGCATCGGCCTGGAAGATCTCGCGCTGCTCACCGGGGCACTCGGCGTATTCGAGCTCGACGTCGACCCATCGCCCGGCGGCGGTCTTGACTACCTCGACGCGCGCGAGCTCCACGCTGGTCTCGAAGCGCTGCGGTTTGTGGCTGCACGCGGCGACCAGGAGCACGGATGCCACGACGCTGGTCGAGCAGATCAAGCGACGCATGCGATCACCATGATGACGGCGGTGACGGGCGGCACCACGCGACGCGCCCAGATGTAGATGGCATCCCGGTGGTGTTCGTCGACGAGGAAGAAGAACCACGTCGAGATCATCCCGATGAGCAGCGAGGCGTACACGCCCATCATGAGCTTGTCCGCTCGGGTCATGTACGACACCGCAGGCAGCTGTTGCATCAACGCAAAGTGGAAGAGCACCGCGCCAGCCAGCATCGGCGCGCCCGAGTTCGAGCGTACCTCCATCTCGTCGGGGGTGACCCACATGCCCATGAGCGAGATCAGCACGATGACGATGGCGGGCACGAAGACCGTGAAGAGCGCGCTCGTCCCGTAGCGATGGATGCCGAGACGGAAGATGTAGCGGCTGTAATAGAGGTCGTCGTTGTCGAAACGGTCGGGGTAGTCGTGCACGAGCGCGCGCGCCTCGAGGTACGAGACGTCCCAGCCGGTCACCTCGAAGCCGTTCTCGAGGCTCGTGTGCTTACGATCCGGGACGAGGCGGATCTGATCGATGCCCTCGGTGTTCTCCTCGATCTGGACCTCGAGCTGCTGGCTGTCGAAGGGGTAATGGCGCAGATCGGGGGGTGAGAAGAACGTGCCGGTGAAGCGGTAGAACTTGAAGGTCGGCTTGTCGGCGATGACCTCCTTCGAGTCGGCCTTGCCGTTCGGGAAGATGAGGTCCATCGACGGCATCGGGCGATCGCTGGTGAGGCTCAGGTAGAAGTCGGCGACGAACGACCCCTTCATGATGTCGTACTGGCTCACGTCGTTCATCACGAGCGCGACGCGTACCGTCGCTACCTGACCGAAGTACGGATGCGCGAACGGCGAGCGGAACGCGCCGTCGACATGCACCGGGACGCCGCCGTCGGGGCCAACGACCGCCGTCTCGATCTGGTCCTCGCCGTCCTTGTCGTCCTTCTTGTCGTCCTTCTTGTCATCCTTCTTCGCGGGTGGGCTGGCGACGGCGACGGCGACATCGGCGATGCCCGCGTCCGCGGTCGATGGGCCGGCTCCAGCCGGCGCGAGCGCACGCCCGCCGGAGCCACGCGCGCGCGGCTCCTGCGCATCGAGGCGCCGGATGAGCATCATGGTGCCCAGGAGCACCGCGAAGCCCAGGCAGATCACCTGGATGATGACAGCACGACGGCGGAGCCGCGGACGAGGACCCATCGGCTCGTGGGTATCAGAGCCCAGCGCTCTGCCGCAATCCGCAGCCGCTCGGAGCACGCGAAATTGATCCTCGAAATCTGATAATCGGTGCTCATGAGTCGAGCCATCAGCCTTGCCGTCGCCTTCGGCCTCCTCCTCGTACCCGCGGTGGCCTCCGCCCACGACGAGCCGGGTCCCCAGAAGGCCGACAACAAGGCGCTGAGCGAGGCCGCACGAGAGGGGGCAGAGGGGGCGGAGAAGGAGGAGCCCGAGCCTCCGTGGGAATTCTCCGCGGACGTCGTCGGCGGCGCCACGACCACCGACGCGATCACGGCCGGACGCCCCGCCCGCATCGAGCTCCCGCCGCTGAACGTGTTCGACAGCACTCGGGTGTCTGCCTACACGTTCCTCTTCGGCATCGAGCGTCATCTCGGCGAGCGCTTCGCCGTCGGCGCCCGCATGCCGTTCATCGCCGCGGACCTCTCCTCGCGCACCGGCGTCATCGAGGATCGTTCCGTCGCGCTCGCCGGTAACCTCGAGCTCGAAGGCTCGTTCGTCATCGCGCGCGGCCGCAACTGGAACCTCGTCGCAGCGCTCGGCGTCGCGCTGCCCACGGGAGGCGGGAAGGAGCCCCCCACCGCTGCCGAGGTCGCTGCCGATCCGGCCAAGCGCTTCGAGTACAGGCGCCACGATCTCTTCGCCGCCGCTCACGCCGCGTCGGCCACGCTCGGCTCCTACGACTCGGCCCTCTTCGAGCCGGGCAACCTCGGGATCGTTCCCCAGATCTCCGCCAACTTCCGCTTCTCCGAGCTGACCATCACGCCCACGCTCAAGGTCGAGAACCTGATCGACGTCACGGGCGACGCCAACGAGACGTACATCAACGAGATCGTCGGCGGTGTCCGCGCGGGCTTCCGTGTGACGCGCGCCTTCGAGCCCGGCGTTCATGTCTGGTTCCGAGACCTGCACGAGCAGACGCACTCGGACAGCAGCAGCTCGGCGGTCGGCGTCGTCGAGCCGTACCTGCGCTTCCATCTCGGCGCGTTCAGGCCTGCGGTCAGCGTCATCCTGCCGTTCGCCGGGGATCTCGCCGACAGCAAGACCTTCGGCGTGCGCGCTGGCTTCGTCGCCGAATTCTGACGGCTACGTGCGGACGCCGGGCTCCGCAAAAGGACCCGATGCGCTTCGCGATGATCTCGAGCGAGGTCGCGTTGACGAAGACATGGCCAACCACGGACGCAGACGCTCGTTCAGGGCAGCTCGCCGCGACGTGAAGACGAACGGCCATCGACGATGAATCGAATGTTAATGCGTTCTTGGCTCGGTCACGGACCGCCCGCGCCGACCGAGCGGTCGATGGGTCGTGTCGAACACAGCGTGGTCGAGTAGAGCAACTGTCACAACGGGCTCGCGGCCACCATACAACTGTCATAGAGCAAGCCCATGCTCGTTCGTTCAACCGGCCTCGCTCTCACCGCGGCCATCTTCGTCTCCGTCTCGGCGTCCGCATGCGCGAGCAGCGCGCTGCCCACGGCGTCGCCGGTCGGTCCTCCGACGTCCGCGCTCGGCTCTCCGGCGGCGGGGTCCTCGCCGGCGCCTGCGCCCACGACGCCGCCCGCCCCGTCACCGTCACCGTCACCGCCGCCGTCACCGCCGCCCGCGCCCGCGCCCTCGCCGAAGCCCGCGCTCGATGCGGCGCGCATCGCCGCGGCGACCGGTGGAAAGCCGGAGACCACCGACAACGTCGTGAAGGTGTCGTTCCCGCGCGAGGAGCGCGTCGACATCGCCGGATGGAGCAAGGTCGCGGCGTTCATGGGGCTCACGTCGTGGGCGGCATTCGTCCCCGGCGAGAAGGCGGGCGTGGAGGCCATGGTGATGGGCGACTTCGTGCTCTTCGAGGACGAGGTCAGCGCCGCTATGAGCGCCGCGCTCGACAACGGCGTGGCGGTGACGGCGCTGCATAATCATTTCTTCTTCGACAAGCCGCACGTCTACTTCATGCACATCGGCGGCGAGGGCTCGGTCGATCAGCTCGGCAAGGGCGTGAAGGAGATGCTCGCTGCGCAGCACGCCATTCGCGCGAAGTCGGCGACCGTCGCGGCGTCGTTCGGCGGCGTGCTCCCCACCGGCGCGAGCAAGATCGACGGCGCGAAGCTGGATGCTGTCTTTGGCGTCAAGGGAGCGTCGAAGGACGGCATGTACAAGGCGACCATGGGCCGGAAGGCGCAGGCCGCATGCGGATGCACCGTCGGCAAGGCCATGGGCGTCAACACGTGGGCTGCGTTCGGCGGCACCGACGATACCGCCGTGGTCGACGGTGACTTCGCGGTCGCCGAGAGCGAGCTGCAGCCGGTGCTGAAGGCGCTGCGCAGCGGCGGCGTCCACGTCGTCGCCATCCACTCGCACATGACGGGGGAGTCGCCGCGGATCCTCTTCCTCCACTACTGGGGTCAGGGGAAATCCGCGGACCTCGCGGCGATCGTGAAGCGCGCGCTCGATCTCACGGCCTGGGACGGCCGCGCGCCGTCGAGCACGTGAGCGCATCACCCTTCGCCAAGAGGACCTCCGCGACGTCACTCGTGCTCGCTGTCCTCGGCGCGGGTATCGCTGCCGCGTGTCAGGGCCGCACGAGCGCGGTCGCTGCGCCGCCCGACGCTGCCGCGGCGGCGATCGCCACGCCGGTGACCGCTGCGCGTCTACCGCTCGGGCGCGTCGCCGACATCGCGCTCCCCGGCGGCTCGACGCGCTTCGACTACCAGGATCTCGACCCGGTCACCGGGCATCTGGTCTTGACGCACATGAACGACGGCTCCGTCCTCTTCATCGACCTGAAGCGAGGCTCCGTCGCCAGGGAGCTGAAGGGAATTCCCACGGCGCGCGGCGTCGTCGCGGCCGACGATGTCGGGATCGTCTTCGTGACGAGCTCGCCCGACCAGCTGGTGCTCATCGACGCGAGGTCGCTCGTCGAGATCAAGCGCGTGAAGACCGGACGCGGGCCCGACGGAGTCGCATGGGACGCCACGCACAAGGCGGTCGCCGTCTCCGATCAGCAGGATGGCGCGCTGTCGATCATCGCCGAGTCGGGGAGCGGAGCGCGCAAGCAAGTGAAGCTCGGCACCGAGACCGGCAACGTCGTCTACGATCGCGTGCGCGGCTGGTTCTGGATCACGGTCGTCACCGCCTCGCACCCCGACAAGCTGGTTGGCGTCGATGCCGTCACAGCGAAGATCACCACCACCATCGACGTGCCGGGCTGCGACGGTGCGCACGGCCTCCGCCTCCATCCCGACGGACAGAGCGCGCTCATCGCGTGCGAAGGCAACGACCTGCTCGCGCGCGTCGAGCTGGGCGGCGCGCATGACGTCGTCAGCGCGAAGACCGGGAGCGCGCCTGACGTCCTCGCGATCGATCCCGGCCTCGGGTGGCTCTACGTCGCAGCGGAGAGCGGCGATCTCACGGTCTTCGATCTCCGGAAACCGGGCGTCGTGCTGATCGGACACGATCACCCGGGTGATCACACGCACTCCGTCGCCGTCGATCCCGTCACGCACCGGGTGTTCTTCCCGCTCATGAAGGGACCGAACGGAGCTCCGGTGCTGCGCATCATGGCCCCTGCCGGTATCTGATGGTCGCTCCTCGCTCCACTGCGCCGCGCTGGCTGCTCCTCATTCATCAGATCCCGCCAAAACCGGCCTATTTCAGGGCGAAAGTAGGTCGGCGGCTGCAGCGGCTCGGAGCCGTGCCGATCAAGAATGCGGTCTACGTGCTGCCGTCGGACGAGCAGACGCGCGAGGATCTCCAGTGGGTCGCGCGCGAGATCGCGCAGGAGGGCGGCGAGGCGACGGTCTGCGAGGCGAACCTCGTGGACGGCCTGAGCGACGAGCAGGTCGAGGCGCTCTTCCAGGAGGCTCGCGAGGCCGACTTCGCGAGCATCGCCGAGGAGGCGCGCGAGCTCGCGCGCGAGTCCCTCGCGAAGCTGAAGGACGACCGTCGCCGCAAGGAGCTCGCGCTCGATCTATCGCGTCGCAAGAAGCGCCTCGCGGACGTCATCGCCGTCGACTTCTTCGGCGCGCCTGGACGCGAGGCCGCCGAGTCGAGCATCGCCGCGCTGGAGGAGCGCTTGCGACAGAGCGCGAAGCCGCACGCCGCCACCGGAGCGTCGTCGTCGTGGTCGTCGACAAGCGCCGGCGCGAAGACGAAGGCGAAGCGGTCGGACTACCAGGGCCGCACGTGGGTCACGCGCAAGAACGTCCACGTCGACCGCATCGCGTGCGCGTGGCTGATCCGTCGCTTCATCGATCCCAAGGCGCGGCTGAAGCTCGTACCCGGTCAGGGCTACGTCGCGAAGAAGGGCGAAGTCACGTTCGACATGTTCGAGGCCGACTTCACGCACGTCGGTGACGCGTGCTCGTTCGAGACCCTCGTCGATCGCTTCGGTCTTCGCGATCCCGGGCTCGGTTCGCTCGCCGAGATCATCCACGACATCGACGTGAAGGACGGCAAGTTCGCACGCGCCGAGGCGCCCGGTATCGCCGCGCTCGTCGCCGGGATCGCGGTCCGGCACGCCGATGACCACGATCGCTTCACGGTCGGGGACCAGATGTTCGACGCGCTCCTCGAGCTGTACAGGCGGAAGCGCGGATGAGGCCGACCCACATGAAGACGAATCCGTGGCGGCGCTTCGTGCAGCTGACCGCAGCCGTTTCGACGCTGTGCCTGATGCCACGCGGCGCTCTTGCAGACGAGCAGAGCTCCGCGCACGCGTCCTACACCCTCGAACGAGCGGTCAGCGATGCGCTGGCGAATCATCCGCGCATCCGCGCGTCGGTCGCCGAGGAAAGCGCCGCCGAAGCGCGCATCGACGAGGCGAGGACCGCTCGTCTTCCCGACGTCGGGTTGAGCGCGCAGATCAATCGATCGACCGGAAATACCGTGCCCGGCGCGTTCCTCTCGACCACCGGATTTGCGCCCATCGCGGGGCCGACGCGCGGCAAGAGCCTCGACGAAGGCGTGTGGCAGACCGGCGCGAGCCTCTGGGCCACGTGGGACGTGCTCTCGCTGGCGCGCCAGGCGGCGGCGATCGATGTCGCGCTTGCGGGACATGTCGAGGCGAGCGCGGCGACGTCGGCGCGCCGACTCGAGATCGCGTATCGCGCAGCCGACGTGTTCATGGTCCTCGTCGAGGCGCAGGAGGCGGTTCGTGCTGCGCAGCTCAGCGTCGACCGCGCCAACGTGCTTGCGACCGTGACCAAGACGCTCGTGGATCAGAGCCTACGCCCCGGGGCGGACTCCGCGCGCGCCGACGCCGAGGTCGCGTCGTCGCAGACTGCGCTCGCACGCGCCGAGCAAGCGCGCGACGTGCGCCGTGCGCTGCTCGCGGAAGCCGTAGGCAACCCGGCGCTCGCCGTCGACGCGAGCCCGAACGGACTGCTCGGCCCGATCGACGGCCTCACGGCGCGCGCGGTGTCGGCAGCGCCGGCTCCGTCGCCGTCGCCGTCGCATCCCGATCTCGTGCAGAGCAACGCGGCAGTGACGCGCGCCACGGAGACGCAGCGCGTGGTGAGCGTCGAGTACCTGCCACGTCTCGACCTCGTGGCGGCGATCTGGGCGCGCGGCAGCGGCTACTTTCAGAGCCCCGGCTCCGGGCTCGTCCCGGACACGGCGAACTGGGCGGCCGGAGCGACCGTCACGTGGTCACTCCTCGACATCCCGACCATCCGCGCGCGCGCACGCACGGCGGCAGCGACGCGTGACGTTGCCGTGGCACGACGCGACGAAGTTTACCTAGCGGTGGCCGGTGAGCTCGCGACGTCGACGTCGGTGCTGCGCGGCGCCCTCAAGGTGGCTGCCCAGACTCCGGCGACGCTCGCCGCCGCGCGCATCGCAGAGCAGCAAGCTGCCGCGCGCTTCAAGACCGGCCTCACCCCGGTGGTCGAGGTGGCAGATGCCGAGCGTGTCCTCGCGCAGGCGGAGATCGACGACGCGCTCGCGAAGCTCGAGGTGCGCCGCGCTCTGCTGCTCCTCGCCCGCGCTTCCGGTGACCTCGGGCCCTTCCTGATCAGGTCGCGCGCGAGCGCAGGGGAGCCCTGAAATGTGGCTCGTTCGCATGGCCTTGCGCCGCCCGTTCACCATCATCGTGCTCGTTCTCGCCATCCTCGCGGGCGCGGGACTCTCGCTCCGCCGGGCGCCTGCCGACATCTTTCCGAGCCTCGGCGTGCCCGTCGTCTACGTCGTGCAGCCGTTCGGCGGCATGTCGCCGACGCAGATGGAGGGACAGCTCGTCGGCTACTACGAGTACCACTTCCTCTACATCAACGGCATCGAGCACATCGAGTCGCAGTCCATCCAGGGCATCGCGATGCTGAAGCTGTACTTCCACCCGGGCACCGACATTTCGCAGTCGCTGTCGCAGGTGACGGCGATGGCGTTTCGCGCGACGTCGTTCATGCCGACGGGCACGCTGCCGCCGTTCATCGTCCGCTTCGACGTGGGCTCGGTGCCCGTGGGTCAGCTCGTCTTCTCGAGTGAGACCCGCACCGGGGGCGAGGTGCAGGATGCAGCGCTCTTCAAGGTGCGCCCGCTGCTCGCGACGCTGCCAGGCGTTTCGGCGCCGCCGCCGTCGGGCGGCAAGGTCCGCATGGTGGTGGCCTACGTGGATCCCGATCGCCTGCGCTCGTACAACCTGTCGACCGACGAGGTCGCGACAGCGATCGCGAAGGGCAACGTCACGCTCCCGGCAGGCAACGTGCGCATCGGCGGGCGCACCACCATTGCCGCGACGAACGCGATGGTCGAGTCGACCAAGGAGCTGGAGACGCTGCCGCTGCGGCCGGGCCCGGGCGCACCCGTACTGCTCCGTGACGTCGCGCGCGTCGAGGACAGCAGTGACGTGGTCACGAACATCGCGCTCGTGAACGGACGTGACACCGTCTACATGCCCCTCACCAAGCTTCCGGACGCATCCACGCTCGACGTCGTCGAACGCATCAAGGCGGCCTTGCCTGCGATGCGCGCGCAGGTGCCGGAGGACGTGCACGTGGACTTCGAGTTCGATCAGTCGGTGTACGTGAGGAACTCCATTCGTGGGCTGACCCTCGAAGGCGTGGTCGGCGCGTTCCTCACCGCGCTCACGGTGCTGCTGTTCCTGCGCAGCTGGCGATCAGCGGTGATCGTGGTCGTGACGATTCCGCTCTCGATCCTCTCGGCGCTCATCGGTCTGCGGCTTGCCGGACAGACCAT
>JAYTOQ010000085.1:0-20920 GCA_043747665.1 Polyangiaceae bacterium
CGCGTACGCCATGACCAACGCCGGCACGTTCCTCGGCATCTCCGTGGCGTCGCCGCTGCCGTTGAAGCCGGTCGTCGCTCGCTGAGTCGCTCGCCGGCCGGCACGAAGAGCCTCGGGGTCGGCCTGGCGTACACGCAACAAGGCGTCGTGGTCGACGGCACGGCGGGCGGCGAGTCGTTCGTGATCGGCGCGGCAAGCCGGCGTTCAAGCCCGGTCAGAACTCACGAAACGACTCGAAGCCAGGGCTTTCCCGGTTCTGCGAATTTCGCATAAGATGCATTATGTCAACTCGTGGTACGGGGAAGCCGGAGGGACGTTGGCGTCACCGAGTTCTGCTCGACCTGCGGCGAGGTCGGCGCGAGCACCAAGCGTCATGCGTTGACCTCGCGCGACGCACGGGCGAGCGTGCCCGGCGTGGAGAGCGAGCGCGAGACCGGGGACGTGCACGGCCACGGCCACGGCCGCGAGAGCAGACATGGGCACGGCTTCGGATCCGTGGCGGCGCGGTTCGAGGGCGGACGGACCGTGCTCAGCACCGTCCACGCGACGAGCCCGCTACGGTTCGTGCGGCCGACGTTTCCTGGAACGCGCTCCGCGACGGTCTGCCTCCTCACGTTCGGCGGCGGGCTCGTCGACGGTGACGCGATCGAGGTGGACCTCCGCGTCGAGGCCGGCGCGACGCTCGTGGTCTTCACGCAGGCCACCACGAAGGCGTTTCGCGGCTCGTCACGACAGACCATCCGCGCCGAGGTGTACGGCACCCTCGTGTTGCTCCCCGATCCGGTCGCCTGCTTTGCCGGGTCCCGCTATCGACAGCGAGTTGACATAACGCTCCACGGCGAGGGATCGGCGGTCACGCTCGACGGGTTCACCTCCGGGCGCGCCGCGTTCGGCGAACGCTGGGCCTTCGACGGCCTCGATCTGGCGACGACGGTCCGCGCGGTCCGCGACGGCGGCGCGAAGGTCCTCGTTCGCGATGCGCTGCGCCTCGATCGCGACGACGGCTCGATCGCCGCGCGCCTCGATCGCTTTGAAGCGTTCGCGACCGTGCTCGCTCTCGGACCACGCGTCGCGCCCGTCGTCACGAGCATCCTCCAGCGCAGCATCGTGAGCGACGCGGTCGTCGCCGCGCCCAGCCCCCTGCCCAGCCCCCTGCCCAGCCCGCTGCCCAGCCCCCTGCCCTGCGGGTCCATCGTGCGCATCGCGGCCACCAGCCCTTCGCGGGCGCTCGAAGAGGCGCGTGCGCGGCTCCGAAACCTCGCCGACATCGACGTCGTGGATCCTTTCGCCTCTCGCCACTGACCTGACATGCACCTCTCACCTCGCGACATCGACAAGCTCCTCCTGCACGGCGCGGGGTTCCTCGCGCAGAAGCGCCTCGCGCGCGGCCTGCGCCTCAATTACCCGGAGACGCTGGCGCTCCTCGCGACGCAGCTCCTCGAGCTTATTCGCGACGGCAAGCACCCCGTCGCCGAGCTCATGGACATCGGCCGCCGCATGCTCGGGCGCCGTCAGGTCCTGCCGGGCGTCCCCGACCTCGTGCAAGACGTGCAGGTCGAGGGAACGTTCCCCGACGGCACGAAGCTGGTGACCGTCCACGATCCGGTCACGCTCGACGACGGCGATCTCGCGCTCGCGCTCTACGGGAGCTTCCTGCCCGTGCCCGACCTCGCGGTGTTCGGGCCTGCCGTCATCGCGCCGGCGCTCGAAGCGCCCGGCCATGTCGAGGTGATCCCCGGCACGATCGAGCTCTACGCAGGCCGAACGCGCATCACCATCGACGTCACGAGCCGCGGCGATCGACCCATCCAGGTCGGCAGTCACTATCCGTTTAGCGCCGTGAACTCCGCGCTGCACTTCGATCGCGTCGCGGCGGAGGGAAAGCATCTCGACATCCCCGCAGGCACCGCGGTTCGCTTCGAGCCCGGCGAGTCGCGCGCGGTCACGCTCGTGGAGAACGCGACCAGCGGTGGCCAGCG
Source organism: Polyangiaceae bacterium (assembly GCA_043747665.1). Taxonomy (GTDB): domain Bacteria; phylum Myxococcota_A; class Polyangia; order Polyangiales; family Polyangiaceae; genus Labilithrix. The sequence continues at coordinate 1,980 of JAYTOQ010000085.1, forward strand.
ACGCACCGTCTCGCCGGCGAAGATCGCGCGCACGTTCGATCGCGCGTCCGGCCTCCTGCCCGAATACGACGACGGAGACACGCTGTGAGCAGCATGGATCGGCGCGCCTACGCCGCGATGTACGGCCCGACCACCGGCGACAAGGTCACGCTGGGCGACACCGGGCTCATCGTCGAGGTGGAGCGCGATCTCACGTCGTACGGCGACGAGTGCGTCTTCGGCGGTGGCAAGGTCCTGCGCGATCAGATGGGCCAGATGCCCGGCGCCGCGGATGCCGATGCGCTCGACGTCATCATCACCAACGCGCTCGTCATCGACTGGACCGGCATCTACAAGGCCGACGTCGGGATCAAGGGCGGCCGCATCGTCGGCATCGGCAAGTCCGGCAACCCCAACGTGATGAGCGGCGTCGACCCCGCAATGCTCATCGGCGTGACCACCGAGGCCATCGCCGGCGAAGGCCTCATCCTCACCGCGGGCGGGATCGACTCGCACATCCATTTCATCTGTCCGCAGCAGGCGAACGAGGCCCTCGCCAGCGGCATCACCACCTTCGTCGGCGGCGGCACCGGGCCGGCGACGGGCACCAACGCCACCACGTGCACGCCCGGCGCGCGACACATCGAGCTCATGCTCCTCGCGACCGACACGCTGCCCATCAACATAGGCCTGACCGGCAAGGGCAACTCGTCGGCGAGCGAAGGTCTGCTCGATCAGATCCGCGCCGGCGCGGTGGGCCTCAAGCTCCACGAAGACTGGGGCACGACGCCCGCCACCATCGATACGTGCCTGAGCATCGCCGAGGACGAGGACGTCCAGGTCACGATCCACACCGACACGCTCAACGAGTCGGGCTACGTCGACGACTCCATCGCCGCGTTCAAGGGACGCACCATCCACACGTACCACTCCGAGGGCGCCGGCGGCGGGCATGCGCCGGACATCATGCGCGTGGTCGGCGAGCCGTTCGTGCTCCCCAGCTCCACCAACCCCACGCGGCCGTTCACCGTCAACACGCTCGACGAGCATCTCGACATGCTCATGGTGTGTCACCACCTGGACCGCTCCATTCCCGAGGACGTCGCCTTCGCCGAGAGCCGCATCCGCGGCGAGACCATCGCCGCCGAGGATGTCCTCCACGACCTCGGCGCCATCAGCATGATCTCGAGCGACAGCCAGGCCATGGGCCGCGTCGGCGAGACCGTGTGCCGGACGTGGCAGACCGCGGCGAAGATGAAGGACGAGCGCGGGCGGCTACACGGCGAGGTCGGCCACAACGACAACCTCCGCGTGCGGCGCTATCTCGCGAAGTACACCATCAACCCCGCCATCGCGCACGGCATGTCCCACGAGATCGGCTCGATCGAGATCGGCAAGTGGGCGGACCTCGTCCTCTGGCGGCCCGCGTTCTTCGGTCTAAAGCCGGAGATCGTGTTGAAGGGCGGCTTCATCGCGTGGGCGCAAATGGGCGACCCGAATGCGTCCATTCCCACGCCGCAGCCGTCGTACATGCGTCCGATGTTCGGCGCGCTGGGCCGTGCAACCGGAGCGACGAGCCTTGCGTTCGTCTCGCAGCGCGCCATCGCCGAGGGACACATCGCCGCGCTCAAGCTGGAGAAGCGCATTCGCCCGGTGAAGCGCTGTCGCGGCATCGGCAAGGCCGACATGAAGCTCAACGACGCGCTTCCGAAGATGAAGATCGACGCCGAGTCGTACGAGGTCTTCGCCGACGGCGTGCTGCTCCGCTCGCAGCCCGCCACGCGCGTCGCGCTTTCGCGCCTCTACTCGCTCTTCTGAAGGATGCATTCTGCATCGATCGCAGCGACCGACATGAAAACCACATGGCTCCTGCTCCAGGTCGTCGACGGCGCGTTCCCGTCAGGCGGCTTCGCGCACTCGGCAGGCCTCGAGCCCTCGCTGCACCTCCGGGGCGTCGGGGACCTCGAGCCGTTCGTCGACGAGGCGCTCTGGCAGACGGGCCGAGCAGCCCTGCCCTTCGTGCGCCGCGCCTGCGAGGCGCACGCGGACCTCGCGGCGCTCGATGGGCTCTACGACGCGACGCAGTCGAGCCACGTCGCCAACCGCGCGAGCCGCGCGCAAGGACGCTCGCTCGCAGGCGCCGCATCGCGCGTCTTCGAGCGCCCGGAGATGGTGGCGATCGCCGAGCACGCGCGGAGCGGGCCCGCCCATCACGCAGTGATCTTCGGGGCCGTGTTCGGGGTCGTCGGCATCAGCCCGGAAGACACGATGATGGCGTGGCTCCACGCCTCGCTGCGCAGCCTGCTGTCGGCCGCGGTGCGGCTCGGCATCGTCGGACCGCTCGAAGCGCAGCAGATCCAGGCGTCGCGCGCGACGGTGCTCGATGGTGTGCTCGCCTCCTGCGGCGGCTTGCACGTCGACGACGCGGCGATGACGGCGCCCCTGCTCGAGCTCTTTGGCGCGCTGCACGACGGGCTCGACGGCCGCCTGTTCCAGTCCTGAGATCGAATGAACACGAGGAGACGGCGTGATGGTGATTGAGAAGGAGAGCGGGCACAGCCACGGCCACACGCACGAGCACACGCACGAGCACGGGCACACGCACGAGAAGCTGCAGGGGCCTGGGCTGTTTCGTGCGCGGGCTCCGCGACGGCCGCGGGACTTCGACGCGCGCGCGTTCACGGTCGGCATCGGCGGTCCCGTCGGGAGCGGCAAGACCGCGCTTGTCCTCTCGATCTGCCGGAAGCTCCGCGACGCGATGCGGCTCGGAGTGGTCACCAACGACATCTTCACGCGCGAGGATGCCGAGTTCCTTCACCGCAACGAGGCGCTGCCGGCGCTGCAGATCCGCGCCGTCGAGACCGGCGGTTGTCCGCACGCCGCCATCCGCGAGGACATCACGCCGAATCTCGACGCGCTCGAACAGCTGATGCGCCTGGATCCGCCCCCGGAGCTGCTCCTCGTGGAGAGCGGCGGCGACAACCTCGCCGCTCAGTACAGCCGCGAGCTCGTCGACTTCACGATCTACGTCGTCGACGTCGCCGGCGGCGACAAGGTCCCTCGCAAGGGTGGACCCGGCGTGACCCAGAGCGATTTGCTCGTCATCAACAAGATCGATCTCGCGCAGCACGTCGGCGCGAGCCTCGACGTCATGGGCCGCGACGCCGCCCGCATGCGCCAGGGCGGCCCGGTGGTCCTCGCCCGCTGCAACATCGGCGACGGCGTCGATGAGGTCATCGCGCACGTCCTCGCGGCGCGAATCGAGGCGCTCGCCGCGGCGTCTGCAGGCGTGGCTGCCCCACGCGCGGCCCCCGAAAAGCCGGCCGAAACGCGCTGACGGGCCTGCGCCAGAGCTTGACGGGGGCTTGCTCCCGAGGCAAGCGGTCGCCCATGACCTCGCGCCGCACGTCCACTCGATTCGCCGTCTCGCTCGCTGCCGGAATGCTCCTCGCCGTCGGCGCAGGCTTTGCGATCAGCGCCTGCTCGTCGTCGACCGCCACGGCGCCTGCCACCGACGGCACCGACGCAGCCCTCGACGCGCCGCGCGACACCAACCGTCCCGCCGTCGACTCGAGCATGCCGGACACCGACTCGGGGCCGACGCAGACGCGCCAGCAGTGCGTCGACGCCTGCAACGCGAAGTATCCCGCCGCCGTCGCCAAGGACAATGCGATCGGCACCTGCTGGGACAGCAAGTGCAAGGGTCCGTGCGTCGACGATCCGGCGACCGCGTTCGACGCCGGCGAGGCAGGGGCCCCCGACGCGGGCCCGAACCCGCTGTGCGGAACCGGCTCGACCAGCATCTCCAAGGACTGCGACGACTGCACGACGGCGAACTGCTGCCCCGCGTGGGCCGGCTGCTTCGGCGACCCGGACTGCACCGCGCTCGACATGTGCTTCGGCAGCTGCGACATGCTCCCGTGAGCCCGGCGACCCGATCGATGAGCGCTGGGCTCGCACGGTCGGGCGCGCTCGTGGGTTTCTTGGGTCTTTTCGGGCTCGTCGGGCTCGTGGGGCTCGTCCCGAGCTGAGCAGCTCTGACCGTCCGCGACCGCCGCGCGCTGCGCGCTGCGCGCTGCGCGCTAGCCGAGGCCCCAGAGCTCGTCTTTTTGCGCGCGCGTGAGGAGGATCTTCATCGCCTCGAGCAGCGGTCGGTCTTCGTGGAGGACGTAGTAGACCTGCTCGGTGATCGGCACGTCTACGCGCAGTTTTTGCGCGAGACGCCACGCGGCGCGCGCCGTGAGGAAGCCCTCGGCGACGGTGCGCTGCGACGCGAGGTACTTCCCTGCCTCGATGCCCTCGGCCACCTTGATGCCGAGGGAGCGGTTGCGTGAGAGCGCGCCCGTCGAGGTCAGGATGAGATCACCGACGCCGCTGAGGCCCATGAACGTGAGCGGATCGCCGCCCAGCGCGACGCCGAGGCGCGCCATCTCCGAGAGGCCGCGCGTCACCAGCGCCGCGCGCGCGTTAGTGCCCATGCCGAGGCCGTCACACGCGCCGGCAGCGATGGCGAGGACGTTCTTCATGGCGCCGCCGACCTCGACGCCGATCGGATCCTTGCTCGTGTACACGCGGAACATCGGCGAGTGGAGCGCCTCCGCCACGGTGCGCGCGGCCTCGTAGCTCTTCGACGCCACGACGACGTCGGTGGGCAGGCCGGACGCCACCTCGCGCGCGAAGCTCGGACCGGAGAGCGCGCACAGCTCGCCGGGATCATGGCCGGTGAGGACCTCCGCGGCGACGTCGGTCATGAGATGGAGCGTCCTCTCCTCGATGCCCTTCGTCGCGATGACGATGCGCGCCGACCTCGGCACGTGCTCCGCCACCATGCCCGCCACGTCGCGCAGGAATGCCGACGGCGGCACGAGGATCACGATGTCAGCGCCCGCCAGTACCTCGGCGGGACTGGCCGAGGCCCGGAGCGTTCGCGGCAACGCGACGCCTTCGAGGAACAGCCGGTTCTCGCTCCGCTCGTTGACGTCGGTGACGACATCGGGCTCGCGCGCCCACAGCATCACGTCGTGATCGAGGCGCGCCGCGTGGGCGGCAAGCGCGGTACCCCAGGCACCGCCACCAACGACGGCGATCTTCATCTTCGCAGGCACGCCGCGATCATATCGCGACGTTGCTACGTGACGTGCGCCTGAGAAAGGAGCGGCACTTCGGGCTCCTTTTGCGTCTCGAGCGCGGTCACCACCAGCTTCGACGGCGCGTCACTCGTGATGCACCAGAGCTGGTGCGCGGCGCGCGTGGCGCCGACGTAGAGCGCATGACGCGCCTGCGGGGTCTCGCCGTAGCTCGCCGACGTGGTCTCGAGCAGGATGACCTCGTCGAACTCGAGGCCCTTGGTCTGACGCACGTCGGTCACGTCGAAGCCGCGCTCCCACGTGAAGTCCTGCTTGCGGACGCGGCGCACGTTCGGCACCTCGGCGCGAATGAGGCCTTCGTAGTAGACCTCGGCTTGCTGGGGGAAGCGCGAGAGCAACGCCACGTTGGCCTCCGGCTCGTTCGACGAGAGCTCGCGGAGGGCGTCGGCGAGGAACGCCACCGCCTCGCCCGCCGATGCGAACGAGAAGAGCTCGACGGGCGGACCGTCGCGCGTGGCGATGGGCTCGGCCTCGTGCGCGAGCGGCCCGAGCACTGCGCGCGCGAAGCTCGTGATCTGCGCGGTCGAGCGGTAGCTCACCTTGAGCGGCTCGATCATGCCGGCGCCGCCGGGCACCCCGAGCTCCTTCAGGGTCATGTCCCAGTCGAACTCGATGTGCTGCTCGTCGTCCTCGCGCATGCGCTGCGCCATGTCGCCGGCGAGCGTGACGGAGAGCTGCGTCGGATCGGCGCGGCCGTCTTCCTTCGTGCCCGCCGCGACGTCGAGGAGGACCTTGAGCTCGATGGGGCTGCAGTCCTGGACCTCGTCGACGAACAGGTGCGAGACGTTGAGCGCGGCGCCCTCGTTGTCGATCAGCGGACCGCGCATCACCTGGAAGAGCCGCAGGATGAGCGCGTGGTCTTCGCTGTCGAGCGAGGGAGCCTCACCGTCGCGATCGTGCTCGGCGCGGACGCGCGCTTGGCGCACGCACCACTCGTGGACCTGATCGAGCTGACCCTTACCGAAGTGGTCAGCGAAGAACGTATCGAGCAGCGGCCGGCTCGTCGTGAGCTCGTCCCATGCGGTGAGGATGCTGCGCGCCTCGGTGCGGAGCTCCAGACCCATCTGCTCGACGGCGCTGCGCGTCACGTCGGGGAGGCCCTGCGAATTGCCGGCGCCGGGGACGTCCTTCTTGCCCGAGATCCACTGCCCGAGCTGCGTCACGCGGCGATCGGGAGTGCCGTGCGTGGCGGCCCACGCAGCGAGCACGCGGTCGCTCTCCGGCCAGCGACCGCGTCGCATCGCCGCCTCGACCTTGGTGTCGAGGCGCTGCTGGGCGTCCTTCGCGATCGCCTCGATCACGTGGAGCATCGCGGCGTGATTCTTCACGCGCGACACGAGCGGCGGGGTCTCGTCAGTGATGGCGCTGGGCAGCCGCGGGAAGAGATCGTGCACCACGCGCACCGACCAGCGCGCGAACGTCATGACGGGGACGCCCTCGACGCCGAGGCCCGGCAGCACGCGGCTCGTGTAGTGGATGAGCGCCTCGTTCGGCACGATGACGAGCATCTTGGCAGCGCGGTAACGCGTCGGGCTGGAGGCGTGGAGATACGCGACGCGGTGCAGGCCAACCGTGGTCTTGCCGCTGCCGGCGCTGCCCTGGATGGCGACGAGGCCGACGCCGGGCTTGGTGATGAGGTCGTACTGCTCCTTGTCGAGCATCGCGGCGATCGAAGGAAGCAGGCGATCGGCGCTGGTAGCCTTGCCGCGATCTTCGGCCGAGAGGCCGATCGGCCCGACGCTCTGGCCCTTGCCCGGCAGACGCAGGCGCGCGGTCATGGCCTCGGCACGTCGCCAGCGGCCGTCGTGGTCGACGACGAACGTGCCCTGCGGGGAGGTCACCTTGCGGAGCTGACCGTTGACGATCGCGACCGTGCGACGCGCGAGCACCTCGCCTTCGATGGGACGATCGCCAAGCGTCTCCTCGTAAGGATCGCCCTCGCGATAGCGATAGAAGATCCGACTCACCGGCGCGTTGCGCCAGTCGACGATGCGGATGCCTGCGCCGGCATCGAGGTACTGCTTGCCACCGACGAGCACGTCGCGGCGGCGCAGCTTCTCGCCCTGGCTGCCGGGGAGCGTCACCGTCTCTTCGAGGCGGAGGTGCGCGAAGTACGGGCTCCTGCGATCGATGGACCCGACCGTGCTCTTGCCGCGATGCGCGCGCAGCGTGCCGAGCGTGTGCATCTGCTCGAGGAGCGCCGGCAGGTCGTCAGGCTTGGCAACGGCCGCGAGCTCCCGCAGCTCGACGAGGCGCGCGTCGTCGGCGGCGAGCGACTGGTTCAAGGTGGGACCGGCCGGCGCAGGCGCGATGCCCGCCTTCGCCGCAGCAGCGGCGGCGATGGCCGGATCGGGCCCGAGCGCGCGATACACGATCTCGAGGAGCTTCAGCTCTTCGCGAACGACGCGAGTCCCGTCCTCGTCGGTCTCGAGGCCTGGGACGGCGATCTCGTGCGCACTCTCGTCGCGCTGTTCGTTTGCCTCGGACACGGGGGGCGGAGGCATAGCATCCGTACGCCCTGTTCTCTAGCAGTCTCTAGCGGCTAAAGCAGGAGCTGCTCACCGAGCTGCAGGACCGTGAGATTCACGCCCTTCAGCTTCGCGCACTGCTTCTCGACCACCGACTGAAATGCCGGTTTGATGTGATAGAGCAGCGTCGGCAGGTCCTGCGGCCGCCTGTACTTCTTGAGGTCCGGGAGCAGCGTCTGCGGCGAATGGTGCCCGCTCAGCGTGGCCACCTTCTGCTCCTCGTTGGGAAAGCTGACCTCCATCAGCAGAGCTCGTAGGTCCTTCACCTCGTTGAGCACCTCCCAGAGGCGGTCGGTCGGACCGGTGTCGCCGCTGTACGCCAACGACGCGCCATTCTTGTCGACGATGAACGCCGAGGTGTCGATGGTGTGGCTCACGGAGATGGCGCGGACGCCGTAGCCGGCGATCTCGACACGGACCTCGGGCCGGAGGACCTTGTAGAGGATGGTGGGCTCCTTCTTCGAAGGAATGGCGGTGAAATCCGGCCAGATGAGCCCATTGAAGAAGTGCCTTTTCAAGACGTCGAGCGTGGCAGCGGTGGCCGCCACCAAGAGCGGCTTGCAGCCGTACTGCGCGCGGTTGTCGGCGATGGTCGCGAGATCGCGGATGTGATCGAGATGCGCGTGGCTCACGAGCACCGCCTCGAGCTGGTATTGCAGCTTGAGGTCGAGCCCGCTCGTCAACGAGCCTGCGTCGATCGCAAGACGGTCGTCGAGGAGAAACGCGCTCGTTCGGTGCTTCGGAGTCTCACCGCCGTGACAGCCGACTATGCGTAGCTGCACGGGGCTCTCCACGTCTGCGCGTGGCGATACATCGGCAGAGACGAGCTTATCGCCTCGCTTTCCGCGGAGTCAAAAAGCAGTCAGCCCTAGCTCGGCCGCACGCCTGGCACGTAGGCAGCTCTTCACGATCGCGCCGTTCGCTGTAAGCTCCCGCACATGCGCATGATCAGTCCCTCTTGCCTCGTAGGCATCCTCGGTGTCGTTGCGGTTTCTGCCCTCGGCGGCTGCGGCTCGGAATCCCCCGGCGCGAGCACCCCTGCCTCCGCGTCCGCCGAGAAGGGTTCTGGCGGCTCCGACGGCAAGGGCATCAAGCAGGGCGACAAGGCCCCTCAATTCGCGATGGACTCGATGAACGGCGCCGGCAAGATGACCATAGCGCCCGGCAAGGTCACCATCGTCGACTTCTGGGCGACGTGGTGCGAGCCCTGCAAGAAGTCCTTCCCGAAGCTCCAGGAGCTCTACGTGAAGTACAAGTCGAACGGCCTCGAGATCGTTGCGGTCTCGGTCGATGACGAGAAGAACGGCATCGCCGACTTCGCGAAGACGCACGGCGCGAAGTTCCCCGTCGGCTGGGACGACGGAAAGAAGCTCGCCGAGAGGTGGAAGCCGGAGAACATGCCCTCCTCGTACATCGTCGGCAAGGACGGCACGGTCAAGTTCATCCACCGCGGCTACCACGACGGCGAGGAGAACGAGGTCGAGAAGGAGCTGAAGTCTCTCTTCTGAGCTGCAGCAGCCTTCGAAAGAACGAAGCCCCGATGTCGTGAGACACCGGGGCTTCTTCGTATCGGGACGCGGGCGAGCTCGAGAGCTCGCGGGCGATCAGTCCATGTCGAAGTCGCCCATGCCGCCCATGCCGCCCATGCCGCCCATGCCGCCCATGCCACCGCCGCCACCACCGCCGCCGCCGCCCGACTTCTTGGCCGGCTTGTCGGCGATGAGAGCCTCGGTGGTGAGCATCATGCCGGAGACGCTCGCTGCGAACTCGAGCGCCGAGCGAACGACCTTCGCAGGGTCGATGACGCCGGCCTTCACGAGGTCCTCGAACGTGTCGGTCGCGGCGTTGAAGCCGAACGCGCCGGTGCCGTTGCGGACCTTCTCGACGACGACCGAGCCTTCGTGGCCCGCGTTCTTCGCGATCTGGCGGAGGGGCTCCTCGACCGCGCGACGAACGAGGTTCACGCCGTGCTGCTGCTCGCCTTCGGCCTTGAGGGTCTCGAGGACCTTCGCTGCGCGAAGAAGCGCGACGCCGCCGCCGGGGACGATTCCCTCCTGGACGGCCGCGCGCGTGGCGTGGAGCGCGTCCTCGACGCGGGCCTTCTTCTCCTTCATCTCGGTCTCGGTGTACGCGCCGACCTTGACGACCGCGACGCCGCCCGCGAGCTTCGCGAGGCGCTCTTGGAGCTTCTCCTTGTCGTAGTCCGACGTGGTGTTCTCGACCTGCTTGCGGATGGTCTCGACGCGAGCCTTGATCTCCTTCGGGTCACCGGCGCCGTCGACGATGACGGTGGTGTCCTTATCGGCGGTGACGCGCTTGGCGGTGCCGAGGTCCTTGATGGTGATCGACTCGAGCTTGACGCCGAGGTCCTCGGAGACGACCGAGCCGCCCGTGAGGGTGGCGATGTCCTTGAGCATCTCCTTGCGGCGATCGCCGAAGCCCGGCGCCTTGATGGCGAGGACCTTGAGCGCGCCGCGGAGCTTGTTGACGACGAGCGTGGCGAGCGCCTCGCCCTCGACGTCCTCGGCGATGAGGACGAGCGGGCGGCCTTCCTTCGCGATCTGCTCGAGGAGCGGGATGATGTCCGCCATCATCGAGATCTTCTTCTCGCTGATGAGGATGTACGGGTTGTCGAGCTCCGCCGTCATCTTCTCCGTGTTGGTCACGAAGTAGGGAGAGAGATAGCCGCGGTCGAACTGCATGCCCTCGACCACCTCGAGCTCGGACTCCATGCCCTTCGCTTCTTCGACGGTGATGACGCCCTCTTTGCCGACCTTGTCCATCGCATTGGCGAGCATCTCGCCGATGGTCTTGTCGCCGTTCGCGCTGATCGTTCCGACCTGCGCGATGTGCTCCTTGTCCTTGGTGGGCGTCGACTGCTTCTTGATCTCGGCGACCATGGCGGCGACCGCGAGGTCGATGCCACGCTTCAGCTCCATCGGGTTGTGACCCGCTTCGACGAGCATGAGACCCTGCGTGTAGATTGCCTGCGCGAGCACGGTGGCGGTGGTCGTGCCGTCGCCGGCCTTGTCGCTGGTCTTCGAGGCGACCTCGCGGACCATCTGCGCGCCCATGTTCTCGAACCTGTCGTGGAGCTCGATCTCCTTCGCGACCGTGACGCCGTCCTTCGTGACGACCGGCGCGCCGAAGCTCTTCTCGATGACGACGTTGCGACCCTTGGGGCCGAGCGTCACCTTGACCGCGTCGGCCAGGGAGTTGACGCCGTGGAGGATGCGGCTGCGTGCGTTGCGGCTGTAGACGATCTGCTTTGCGCTCATGATGTTCTCTTTCTCGTTCTAGAAATTCTGGGCGCCCGGCTCGCGGCCGGGCGAACGTTCACTTGGTGAAGACCGCGAGGACGTCGTCCTCGCGGAGTAGGACGAGATCCTCGCCGTCGACCTTTACCTCGGTGCCCGTGTACTTGCCGAACAGGACCTTGTCGCCGGTCTTGACGTCCATGGGGACGACCTTGCCGCTCTTGAGGATCGTGCCCGAACCGACGGCAAGGACGACGCCCTCGAGGGGCTTCTCCTTCGCGGTGTCGGGGATGAAGATGCCTCCCTTGGTCTTCTCCTCTTCCACGGTGCGCTTGACGACGAGGCGGTCGGACAGGGGACGGATCTTCATGAGTTCTTCTCGTAGTTTGGCTTGAGCGGTTCGACGCGAGTCGACCGGGTTGTTAGCACTCGACACCGATGAGTGCCAGGAGTTGGGCCGCAACCTAGGCGTTCGGCTCGCGGCGTCAAGGGCTGGCGATGCAGATCGCGGGGACCGCTGCCACGAGCGCTCACGGCTGAGACGATTCGCCCACGCCGAGCTAACCAAAAGAGCCGCCATTGCAAATACTTGCGCCGCGGGCTCGACCGCCGCCGCGGGGGCATGAGCTTCGCACCATCGCGTGCGCAATGGCGGACCTAGTGCGTACGGGTGCGACAAACCAGCGTGGCGGAGGCGTACGCCTCGTGCCCGGGCTCGACGTCCGGGCCGGACAGACCATCGCCGGCAAGTACCGCGTCGAGGAGCTCATCGGCCACGGGCCGTCGGGCGTGGTGCTCGCCGCTCGCAACGTCCACTTGCGCGAGCAGGTCGTCCTGAAGATCCTCGCCTCGTACACGGATGGTCAAGAGAAGCTCCTCCAGCGCCGTTTGAAGAAGGCTCGCATCGCCTCGCGGCTGAAGAGCGCGCACGTGGCACGCATCGTCGACATCGGCGTGACCGGGGACGGCATGCCCTACGTCGCGACCGAAGCGCTCGACGGCACGACGCTCGAGGCCGAGCTCGGTGAGCGGGGCACGCTGCCCGTCGAGGAGGCGGCACGCTGGATGCTGGAGGCGTGCGAGGGTTTGGCGGAGGCGCACGCGGCGGGCCTCGTGCACGGCGACCTCAAGCCCCAGAACATCTTCCTCGCGCGATCGAAGGAGCCGAAGCGGGGGGCAAAGAGCGCGGCCACGGACGCGCTTGATGACACCACCGATACGCGCGTTCTCAAGATTCTCGACTTCGGTTCCACCAGCCCGCTCGACGCGATCGGCGATCAGAGCGCGTCGGCGTTCTTTGGCTCGCCGGCGTTCGTGGCGCCGGAGCAGATCCAGTCGCCGGCCGACGTCGATGCGCGTGCCGACGTGTGGGCGCTCGGCGTTCTCCTCTACAACCTCGTCTCGGGACGGCTGCCGTTCGAGGCCGATACGCTCAGCGGCGTGATCGTCGCCGTCGTCTACGACGCGCCAGGCCTTCTCACCGATGCGCCGTACGAGCTCGCGCGTCTCGTCGCGCGCTGTCTCGAGAAGGATCCGGCGAACCGCCCGCAGGACGTTCGCGAGCTCGCAGCGGCGCTCGCTCCGTTGGCGGGGTCGAACGGCGCAAGCCTCTCCGGGCGCGTGGGCGCGATGCTCGATGCCGGCTCGATGGCCCCGGTCACCATCGCGGACAGCGCCGACGAGGACGCCTTCGGCGCGGAGCGCGAAAGCGACGACCCGTTGCCCCTCGTCACGCTCCGCGAGGCGGAGGCCCGCGACACGCGCGCAGCTCGGGCGCGACCGGAGCTGTCGACGCGACCGTCGGCGCGTGTGATCGCCCGGCGTCAGGCGCGGACTCGAACGGCGACGCTGGCGGCGCTCGGCAGCGCAGCGGTGATCGCGGTGGCCGGCTGGGCGGCGACGCGTGCGCCGGCGCTGGCGTTGATGTCCGCGACCGCGCCGGTGGCGGTGTCGATCCCATCTGCGCCCCTCGCTACCCCCGTTCCGGCCACGAAGGCCCCCGAGCTGCCGGATGCGCCGCGCGCGAGCGCGATCGACACGACCGACACGACCGACACGACCGAGCCGACCGAGCCGACCGAGCCAACCGAGCCGGAGGTGTCGTTCGCGGCTGCGGCCTCCGAAGGCGTGACGCCCACGCCGCTGGCGGTGACAGCGACGCCGCTCGCGACGAGCGAGCCGTTCCCTCCCCCGCCGACGCTTCCCTTCCCGTCCCCGGACGCGCTCGCGGACGCTCCCGCGCTGGCGGCCCAGGCCGTGCCGGTCGTGCGCGCGGCGTCGGCGCCCGTCGTCCTTCCTGCGCCACGCCCGGTGACGCCGGCATCGCTTCCGAACGCGCCGACCGGCATGCCGACGAGCGCGCGCGTTCGCAGCGGGCCGTCGCAGGCAGCGCGCGTGACGACGCCGCTGCTGCGCTTACCCCCGGGTCTCCCGACGTCGCGCGAACCGCTCTCGCCGCCGCCGCGGAGCGACGAGACGTACCTGCGTAAGCTCATCTCCGACCGCAAGTAGCGCCGGCCGCTCGCAGTGCCCGTTTCGCTTGTTGACAACCAACGCGACGACGCTAGAATGCGCGGCCGAAGTGCCCCTGGGCAGTTCACGCCAGCTCTCTGATGGGCGATCGTCTAATGGCAGGACGACGGATTCTGGCTCCGTCTATCTAGGTTCGAATCCTAGTCGCCCAGCCAGACCGACTCTTCCCTCACTTATCACTTAGGAACCTTCACTTAGGATCAGGCCCCATCGTCTAGCGGTTAGGACACCGGCCTCTCACGTCGGGAACATGGGTTCAATTCCCATTGGGGTCACTACGGGGAAACCCGAGCGACCGTGAGAATTCAGGCTCGATCCGAGAGGATCGGGCCTGTTTGCTTTTGTGCGCTCGCGATCGCGCGCCGATCGCGCGCGGATCGATCCCCGGCCCCCTCTCTTCGCAGAGAAGGGGTCGGGGAATCGGGGGCCTGGGCTCAGAGAGAAGACGTCGCGCGCTTGATCAGAGGCACGCGCCCGGGCCCGACACGGACGCGCCGGCGGCGTTCGCGTTGCACGAGTTCGGGTACGTCTTGCCGTCGCAACCGCAGACCGGCGCGTAGAGGTCGTTGCAGATCTCCGGCTTGTACGAGCATTTACCGCCCGCGTCGGCCGCGCCACAGATGTCCGCATCCTTCCACTTGCAGAACTGGCCCACGTTGCAGAATCCGTTGCCGCGCGCGCCGCAGCCTTTGCCCTCGCGGCGCGTGACGCGGAAGTAGAACTCGGACGCGATCGCGAGCGGTCCGCAGTTGCTTCCCGGCTTGCACTTCGGCAGCGCGATGCTGCCAGCGATGATCAGGCCTTCGGTGGTGCCGACCGCCTGGGCGCCGCGATCGAGCGACTCCTGGTCGGCGGACGTCGCCGTGTTCCCGAGGTTCACGTTGATGACGTTGTGATCGTCGCCGGCGTTGAGCGCGTACGCGGTCGTCGAAGGACAGGGCGCCGTGATGCAGCGAATGCCGTTGTCGGCCGCGCGATAGAACGTGCCGTCGGCGGCAGAGCCCGTGGCGCCGACCCAGCCTTCGCTCGCCTTGAGCGTGCCGAGCGTCGTGCCGCCGAACGTGGACTTGTAAGAGCGCGCCTTCACGAGCGCCTTGCCGCTCTCGAGGCTCGCGCGGAAGTCGTCCGCCTCGCGCGCCGAGAGCGCCATCCCGTTCGTGGTGATCGACGCGACGTAACACTCGGCCTGCTGCGTTCCGTCGGCGCACAGCGTCTTCGCCTGGTTCACGCGCTTGACGAAGAAGCCGCCGCACAGCGGAGAGACGCACTTGCGGAGGTCCCGACGCGTGACGACGTAGTAGCCCGCGTTCGACGGGGCGCCGGTGATCGCGTCCTCGGAGGCGGCGACCTCCGCGGAGCCGTCGGCGGCGCCGTCGGTCGCGGTCTCGGCGGCGCAGCCGGCGAGCGAGGAGAGAACGGCAAAGGATGCGAAGAGCGAAGCGCGCTGGAGGTTCATGGGGCCGGCGTGTAGCACTATGTAAGTGACTCGCAAGACCCTTATTTTTTCCGGCGATCGATGATGCGTTCTGCAACAGCCACCCGGGCCAGCAAGCGTTCCACAACGACGTTTCTTGGATAAGATGCCGGCGGTCGATGCTCGGAAAAGGTTGGAAGATCTACAGGGATACGAAGAAGAAGCACGACCTCGTGTTCAACCTGTACGTGATGCGACCGATCGCGGCGCAGCTCGTCGCCCTCATCGCGCCGACGGGCGTCACGCCGAACCAGGTCACGCTCCTCAATCTGTTCGTCTTCATCGTCGCCGCCGCGCTGCTCGTCGCGGTGCCGACGCTCTACGGCGGCATCCTCGCCGTCGCCGTGCTCGAGACGAGCTACTGCCTCGACTGCGTCGACGGCATGCTCGCCCGTCACAAGAAGATCGCCTCGAAGGAGGGGCACCTCTTCGACTTCTTCACCGACGAGCTGAAGGCGCTGCTCCTCGCGGCGGTCCTCGGGGTCCGGCTGTGGCGGACGGGCGGCTTCGGGCTCGACGGTCAGGTGTGGTCGCCGGGGTCGCCGGCATTCCTCATCGCGGGCATCGCCGCGGCCGTCGCTGTCGCATCGGCCGTGTCACTGACCAACTTCGTCCGCCGTCCCGAGCTCTCGGGACGCGAGACCACGGTCGAGGCGCACTACGAAACCAACGTCGAGAAGAAGTCGACGTCGATGGTGGGTCGCATCGCGCAGCTCGTGACGAGCTTCCTTCGCTTTCTCAACCACTACCCGAGCCACCTCTGGATCTTCGCGCTCGCCGGTCGCCTCGACGTCTTCTTCTGGATGTACCTCGCGCTCAACCTGCTCTACCTCGCGCGCGGCTGGCTCGGCCTCGTCCTTCGCTTCGGTCGGTTCTAGCTCTCACGGCAGCGGGTACTTCGCGCCCGTGCACGCCGCATCGGCCGGGCCGCTCGCGTCGACCCACTCCTTGTTCGCGCAGCGATGCCACTTCTGGTCGCTGCGCG
The DNA here is from genome assembly GCA_043747665.1 of Polyangiaceae bacterium. GTDB lineage: Bacteria > Myxococcota_A > Polyangia > Polyangiales > Polyangiaceae > Labilithrix. The sequence goes on from JAYTOQ010000085.1 coordinate 17,882, forward strand.
ACTGCACGCAGGCGTTCTCCGGGACCGCGTGGCCGAGCGTGGAGCTGGAGCAGGCGTCGGTGCCGGCCGTGACGACCGACACGTTGGCGATGGCGCGCTTGATCGACGGCACCTCGGGAACGGTGGTGAACTTCCACCCCGCCGCCTTCAGCTTCGGGACAAGCTGCTTCACCATGTCGACGGTGTTCGAGTGGATGTCGTGCATCAGGACGATGCCCTTCTTCCGCGTGTTCATCTCGTTCATGTAGAGCGCGCCGCACTTCTCGACGGAGAGATGCTTGCCCCAGCAATCCCAGTCGGCCGCCGCGGTCGGTGTGAGCACGCCGCCGATGTCCCAGAACACGCTGCCGACGTACTTCTTCATCGGCGTCGCGTTGAGCGTGCGCGCCGCGGCGCCGTTCCACGCGCCGAACGGCGGACGGAGCAGCCAGGGACCGTTGGGCTGGACCTCGGCGATGAAGGCGTCGGTCTGGGTGACCTCGCTCATCAGCTTTGCGCTCGAGAGCTTCGTGAGCTGGACGTGGTTCTGCGTGTGGTTGCCGATGATGTGACCGCCGGCGAGCTCAGCGGTGAGCGAGCCTTGGCGACCGGGGACGTTCTTGCCGTTGATGAAGAACGTCGCGTGAATGTCCTCGCTTGCGAGATAGTCGGCGAGCTCCTTCGTGCGCGGGCCGGGGCCGTCGTCGAACGTGAGGGCCAGCGTGTGATCCGGCAGCTCATTGCCGACCAGCGAGTGCTCGCTGATGATGGCGTCCTCGCTGGTGCCGTCGCCGTTGCCGTCGAGCGCGGGCTCGTCGGCCTCGTCGGTGCTGTCAGCGGCGCAGCCGGTGAGACCGGCGCAGGCGGCAACCGTGGAGGCGAGAGCGAAGGCGACGAGGCGACGGGGAAACATGGGGAACCTCCGGAGAGACACGAGCAGGGCGTGCTCCAGGAGATTGCACACATCAGACCACCTCGACCGTTTAAGCTAAGCGCCCGAAACGCTTTCGTTTTATCCCAGCGCGCCTCGGCAAGCGACGCCGGCATCTGATTTTTCGGATCACGCGCGATCCGGCAGCGGCCATGGCGGGGGGGCGATCAACCCGATCGCAGCGAACAAATTAGAGCACCCGGAAGAAGTGCCGCGCGCGAGCGTGCTGCGTGGCGCTTCTTCCGGGTGCACTCACTCTTACAGCAACCGCCGGACCAGCTCGCGCTGCGTCTCCAGCGCGCGAATCACAGCGTTTTACCCTCTTCGAGCACGGTAGCGCTCGGCGGCGGCAGCCAAATCGCCTCACCGAGCAGCTCGGCCCGGTCGTCAGTCGTTGCGCTCGCTCTCGCTCTTAAGCTCGCGCTCGCTTTCGCTCTCCCGCTTCGGCTCACGCTCGTCGCCTTTGCCATCGTCGTCGCCCACGGGCTCCGCCTCGCCGCCCTCCGGCGAAGGGTTAGCGGGCCGGGGCGTCGCGGGCCCGGCAACCATCGCGTCGATGCCGCCCAACGGCAGCGCGAAGTCGTAGAGGAACAGCATCATCGTCAGGTTCATGACCGGTCACCTCGCCCTTCCCGATGGCCCCGTGTCATCGAGCTCGCAAAAATCGAAACCGCGGTCGCCCCACACGGGCAGAACGCCTCGACCTCACCAGTACCAAGCAGGCGCTTCGTTTCGCACGAGGACGGCGCGCTCCACCGCGACCGGCGCGCGCGACACGACGCGTGAGAGACGACGCGGGGACTCGTCGACGAGGCGGAGCTCGAACGTCCCTTCGTCACCCGCGGGGACGGTCGCCTCGACGGCGCCCTCCTCGATCACCACGCGTTCGCCTGCGAAATCATCGCTCGCCCTCGCAGGCACGAGGGTCAGCCAGACGTCACCGCGGCCGCGCGGCGCGACCGGAGGCGCATCGAACCGCACGACGATCGAGTCGCCCGCACGCACGTGGCTCGTCCCGACGCGCATCCGAGGTGCATCGCTGCGGCACGCGATGCCGGCGGCGCCGAGCGCGAGAGACGTGACGAACACCGCTGCGTGGACGAGCCTCATGGGGACGCGCGATGAGGAGCACGCATCGTGCCCGCGCGCCGGCTCACGCGCTCACGCGCTCACGTCGTCGAACGAACGACTCTCGAACGCGCGCGATGCGCGCGGTGGATGAGCGCAGCGGCCACGAGAAGGCCGAGCCCGATGAGCTGCGAGGTCGACAGCCCGAGCCCGCCGCCACGCGCATCGCGCCGCAGGATCTCCACGAGAAAACGCGCAACGGCATAGAGCGCGAGAGAGACGGCGAAGACCTGGCCGTCGTACTTCTTGCGCGGGAGCACCCAGAACAAGCAGAAAGCAGCGATGGCGAGCGACGCGGCCGATTCGTAGATCTGTGTAGGATGCACGGGTTCGCTCCACTGGCGGACGCTCTCGATGATGTGCTCCTTCGCCTGCTCCTCGCTGGCCGGGCTGCGCGGCGGGAACGAGAGGCCCCACGGGAGCGTCGTCGGGGCGCCGAAGCAGCAGCCTGCGAGGAGGCAGCCCATGCGGCCGAACGCGAGGCCCATCGGAATGGCGAAACCGGCCATGTCGGCGGCCTTCCAGAACGGAAAGCGATCGCGCCGGAGGAGCAGCAGCGCGGCGCCGGTCGCACCGAAGAAGCCGCCGTAATACGTCAGGCCGCCCGCCCAGAATTTCGCCCACGCGAAGCAGTCGCTGACCTGCGGATGGCAGACGCCCTTCGCCGCGTCCCACGCGCCTTCGTAGGCCTTCGACACGCACTCCGCCCGATCGAGCGGCCAGTCGACCTTCGACGGATCCGTACAGAGGTGCACGTAGTCCCAGAAGTAGCCGTCGGCGATGACGTGCAGGATGCGCGAGCCGGCCACGCCGGCGAGCAGCATCGCCAGGCCGAGGTCGACGATGACGTCGGGATTCAGGCCGATCCGCCGCGCCCAGAGGACGCCGAGCGTGGTCGCAAAGAGGAAGCCCGAGAGGAGGAGGACGAAGTAGGACGGAAAACCTACATCGAACATTCGGAACAGCTCGGGCCGCATGCGCGTCCTCTTCTTATCACCCCC